>NZ_JBEXUP010000022.1:0-81203 GCF_040614375.1 Nonomuraea sp. NPDC005983 | reverse complement strand
CTCGGTCAGATACCGGTCAGTCTGCGCGTAGGACGTCCTGGCCCCGTCGGCATGGTGGCGGTGGCGCCGCCACGCCAGCGCCTTGTTCCACACCAGGCGAACGCAGCCGAACGTGCGATTCAGCACCGCCGCTTGTTCAGGGGTGGGGTAGACCCGCACCTTGTACGCCGTACGCACGTTCGCATGTTGCCGCACCGCAGAAAGATCCGTAAGCAAAAGAGAAAAGGTGACGTTATGTGCGCTTCGCACCCTGGGGTGTCCCGGCTCCGCCGAGCCACCCTCGCGGCGGATCCCTCCCGGCCCTAAAGGCCGGGCTTCCTCCGGAGGTCCTGGTGACCAACGACGGCGCGCGGGCGGCGCAGCCCGACCGCCGCAGTTCGGGGCTGCGCGGCCTGGCCGAGCACGGCGGCACCCTGCGTACCAGGCTCGACGGCGGCGTGTTCACCCTAGAGGTGCGGCTGTGACGAGGTTCATGCCCAAGGGCTCGCCCGGCGGCGCGCTGGCCGACGTGATCAGGCGGGTGCACGGGGGCGAGCGCTACGTCGATCCGGCACTGGCCGCCGAGGCGCTGACCGCGCCCGAATGCCCGCTGACCCCTCGCGAGCTGGACGTGCTCCGCCTCGCCGAGTACGACACGCCCGTGACCGTGATCGCCAGGCGCACCCAGCTGTCCAGCGGCACCGTGCGCAACTACCTGGCGGCGATCGTCACCAAGCTGGGCGCGTCAGGCAGAGCGGACGCGTTCCGCATCGCCCGCGAGCACGGCTGGTTGTAGCACCGGCATCCGGACGAACAGCAGGGCGCAGGCCAGCACCACCACGGAGGCCAGCACCCAGGCCGTGGCGGTCGAGGACTGGCTGGCCAGCGCGCCGAAGGCCAGGTTCGACAGCATCGCCCCCGCCTGGAGCGACAGCGAGCTGGTCGAGGTGATGGTGGAGCGCTGGGCGGCGGTGACCGACCTGTGCGTCAGCTCCAGGCAGAGCATGCCCGCCACCGACAGCCCGGCGAACATGACCACGTACGCCAGCCCGGCGGTGACGAGCCCAGCCGGGCCGCCCAGACCGGCGGTCGCGGCGAGGCAGCCGACGGACAGCGCGGTC
This sequence comes from Nonomuraea sp. NPDC005983, assembly GCF_040614375.1. Lineage (NCBI taxonomy): Bacteria > Bacillati > Actinomycetota > Actinomycetes > Streptosporangiales > Streptosporangiaceae > Nonomuraea > Nonomuraea sp. NPDC005983. The sequence goes on along the minus strand of NZ_JBEXUP010000022.1, from coordinate 80,103 downwards.
AGCACCGTGCCCGCGGCCGCGCCCCGCGCCGAGCCGCCGGCCAGCCGCGCCGCGCGGGGAGCCAGGGCGCTGCCCAGCGCGCTGCCGGCGAACCCGAGCGCGGCCGTGACGGCGTAGGCGGCGCTGCCCTCCTCGGCCGTACCGGCCAGCTCGGCCAGGCGTCCCGGCGTGAGCAGCTCGACGGCGGCCAGCGCCACGCCGGAACCGGCCGCGGCCAGCATCAGGCGGCGCAGCAGCGGGTGACCCACCGAGAGCCTGACCCCGCCGGCGACCGTCGCGGGCACCTCGCGTAGCACGTCCGCCAGCGACCGGCGGGCGTGTGACGGCTCGGGCAGCGCGAACACCACCACGACGAGCAGCACGGCCGCCGCGACCGCCCCCAGCAGGGGCGGCGCCGCCAGCGGCAGCAGCAGCTCGCGCGGCACCACGAGGGGCGTGACCCCGCCCGCGAGCACGCCCAGGCAGAGCGCCACCGACTCCATCGCGCCGCCGCGCGCCAGCCCCGGCTTGAGATCGGCGTCGTGGCCTTCGAGGTCGTGCAACGTGTCGACGTACCAGGACGTGGCGGGCCCGCTGGACAGGGCCCTGGCGACCCCCTTGAGCACGCCGCTGGCCAGGAACATCCAGAAGGTGGTCGACACCGCCATGAGGGCGAGCGCGGCGACCGTGAACGCGGCCGACACGGCCAGCACCACGCGCCGCCCGACGACGTCGGCGAGCCCGCCCGTGGGCAGTTCGAGGGTGATCGTGACGATCGAGAACACCGTGCTGAGCAGCCCGATCTCGATCAGGCTGAGCCCTCTGGCGGTCATCAGCAGGATGCTCACGGCCACCATCAGGCCCGCGGGCAGCCAGGTCAGGAAGCTGACGAGGGTGTAGCGCCGCAGCGCGGAGCGGGGGGTCACGTGTCCTCCTTGGGGGTCGTCGGGGAGCTCGGACGGACGGGAGCCGCTCACGGCTCGGACGTGGCCTCCCCCGGCTTGCGGGGGAAGCCCGCCACGAACAGGCGGACCTGCTGGACGCCGGGACCGTCGCCGTACCGCTCCTGGATCTCCTCGCGCAGCTCCTCCACCCGCCGGAAGAACTCGTCCAGGCCGTCAGGCGTGAGGGTGACGAAGTGGTCGCTCATTCCGCTCGCGTCGACCCACTCGCTCGGCCAGTCGCTCTCGACGAACTCCTCCGACGCCCTGGCCAGGGCCTCCACCTGCCGCAGCCGCATGATCCTGACGGCTTCCTCGCCCTCGGGGGTGGTGGACATCTGCAGGGAGTCCCAGGCGGTGTAGCGGTGGCGGGCTCGCCAGCGGCGCTCCCTGCCGTCGCGCTGCTCCGGGTCCTCCTCGATGAAGCCGTGCCGGGCCAGCTCGCGCAGGTGGTAGCTGGTCAGCCCGGAACTCTCGCCCACCTTGCGGCCCAGCCCGCTGGCGGTGTCGGCGCCGTCGGCGCGCAGCAGCCCGAGCAGCCGCACCCGCAGCGGGTGCGCCACCACTTTGAGGACCCGCGGGTCGCTGATCCGGAAAACCTCGTCCATGCGCTCACCGTAAAACCGCAAAGGCAATTTTGCAAACACAATTTTGCGATCTCCCCGCGCAGGGCGGCGAGGTGACAGGCGTGGCGAGCTGGCGGGCGCACTGGCGGGCGCGGGGGCTTGGGAAGGCTCCAGGCCGCCTACGTGCTCATAAACTGAGCCGCATGCTCGACGACATCTGGGTGGACGAGTCCGTCTTCGCGCTCCGTCCCGACTTCGCGGTGCTGATCGTGACGGCGCACGGCCTGCGCAACGGCCCCACCGACGACCGCTCCCGCGCCTGGCTGGCCGACGCCTCGGCGCAGGAGCCGCAGCCCGACAAGATCGACGCGTGGAAGGACGCCTACCGCGCCTTCGGCGCCAAGCCCCAGCGCACCAGGCCGTCGGTCGACGCGCTCACCCGCCGCCTGCCGCTGCCGGAGATCAACCAGGTCGTCGACGCGTACAACTCGATCAGCGTCAAGCACGCGCTGCCGATCGGCGGCGAGGACCTCGACTGTTACGTGGGCCCCGCACGGCTGGTCAGGGCCGACGGCGAGGAGAAGTCCGAGGAGGCGCTGGGTCAGCCGGAGCCCGGCGAGGTGATCTGGCGCGACGAGGTGGGCGTCACCTGCCGCAGGTGGAACTGGCGCCAGGTGGCGCGCACCCGGCTGACCGAGCAGACCACCAACGCGATCTTCCTGCTGGAGCGGCTGGAGCCGATGTCACTGGAGGAACTGAAGGAGGCAGGCGAGGAGCTGGCGGACCTGCTGGCCGAGCTGTCCCCGGAGGTGCGAGTCGCGACCCGATTGGTGTCCGGACGGAAATAAACCTATCGTCGAGCTGTTGAGACCAAAGAGTAATAATCACAGCACCACCCGGCTTGACTAGGGGGGCGTGACCTCTTTGGACTCTCCTGAGAGGATCGGGCGTGGCGGCATCGCATCCCGGGCGCGCGCTGCTGGTCAGGGCGAGTAGCCTTGGACAGGTTCTCTAACATCAACGCCGATCTGCGGAAGAGGGCGATTTCCGCCGTGTCGTCTGAGTCGTCGCGGACAAACCCGCTGGCAAGCTTTGGTCAGAACGAGTGGCTTGTCGACGAGCTGTACCAGAAGTACCTCCAGGACCCCGAGTCGGTCGACAAGGCCTGGTGGAACTTCTTCGCTGACTACAACCCTGACTACGGACCGGGTCGAACCCCGGCAAGGGAGGCGGCGAACGGCACTGTGACCGCCCCCGCTCCCACGAAGGCGCCGCCTGCGGCGCCACCGACTGTGCCCACGGCACCGGCCGCCGCGCCGGCGCCGGCGGTCGCGGCCGAGAAGCCGAAGCAGCCCGCCGCCCCGGTGCCCAAGGGCGCCGAGGAGGTCAAGCTGCGCGGTGCCGCGGCCCGTACCGCCGCCAACATGGACGCGTCGCTGGCCATCCCCAGCGCCACCAGCGTCCGGGCCATCCCGGCCAAGCTGCTCATCGACAACCGCATCGTGATCAACAATCACCTCCTGCGGGGTCGCGGCGGCAAGGTCTCCTTCACGCACCTGATCGGCTACGCCGTGGTCAAGGCGCTGAAGGCGATGCCGGAGATGAACAACTCCTACACCGAGGTCGAGGGCAAGCCGACCCTGGTCAAGCCGCAGCACGTCGGCCTCGGCCTGGCGATCGACGTACAGAAGAGCAACGGCGAGCGCCAGCTCCTGGTGCCCTCGATCAAGGGCGCCGAGGAGATGGACTTCCGGCAGTTCTGGATGGCGTACGAGGAGATCGTCCGCAAGGCACGCGCGGGCAAGCTCGGGGTCGACGACTTCAGCGCCACCACGATCTCGCTGACCAACCCCGGCACGATCGGCACCGTCCACTCCGTGCCGCGCCTCATGCCCGGTCAGGGCACGATCATCGGCGTCGGTGCGATGGAGTACCCGGCCGAGTACCAGGGCGCCTCGCCCGACACGCTCTCGCGCCTGGCCGTCTCCAAGGTCATGACGCTGACCAGCACCTACGACCACCGGATCATCCAGGGCGCCCAGTCGGGCGACTTCCTGCGCCAGATCCACCGGCTGCTGCTCGGCGAGGACGGCTTCTACGACGAGATCTTCGAAGCGCTGCGGATCCCGTACGAGCCGGTCCGCTGGGTCCGCGACATCTCGGCCTCCCACGACGACGACGTGGCCAAGTCCGCCCGCGTGATCGAGCTGATCCACGCATACCGGGTGCGCGGCCACCTGATGGCCGAGACCGACCCGCTGGAGTACAAGCAGCGCAAGCACCCCGACCTCGACATCCAGTCCCACGGCCTGACGCTGTGGGATCTCGAGCGCGAGTTCGCCACCGGCGGTTTCGGCGGGCGTCCGCTGATGAAGTTGCGCGAGATCCTGGGCGTGCTGCGCGACTCGTACTGCCGCACGGTCGGCATCGAGTACATGCACATCCAGAACCCCGAAGAGCGGGCCTGGATCCAGGCGCGGGTGGAGAAGCCGCACGCCTCCCCCGCCCGCGACGAGCAGCTCAACATCCTGAGCAGGCTCAACACCGCCGAGGCCTTCGAGACGTTCCTGCAGACGAAGTACGTCGGCCAGAAGCGCTTCTCGCTGGAGGGCGGCGAGTCGCTGATCCCGCTGCTCGACTCGGTGATCAGCGACGCGGCCGAGGAGGACCTCGACGAGGTCGTCATCGGCATGGCGCATCGCGGCAGGCTCAACGTGCTGGCCAACATCGTCGGCAAGTCGTACGGGCAGATCTTCGGCGAGTTCGAGGGCAACATCGACCCGCGCACGGCGCACGGCTCCGGTGACGTGAAGTACCACCTGGGCGCGTCGGGCACGTTCACCGCGCCGTCCGGCAAGACCATCACCGCGTCCGTGGTCGCGAACCCGTCCCACCTGGAGGCGGTCGACCCGGTGCTGGAGGGCGTCGTCCGCGCCAAGCAGGACCTCCTGGAGCGCGGCGAGGAGGGCTTCACGGTCCTGCCGGTGCTCATCCACGGCGACGCGGCCTTCGCGGGCCAGGGCGTGGTGGCCGAGACCCTGAACCTGTCGCAGCTGCGCGGCTACCGCACCGGCGGCACCGTGCACGTGGTGGTCAACAACCAGGTCGGCTTCACGACGTCGCCGGCGTCGTCCCGCTCGTCGGTGTACGCCACCGACGTCGCCCGGATGATCCAGGCGCCGATCTTCCACGTGAACGGCGACGACCCCGAGGCCGTGGTCCGCGTGGGCGAGCTGGCCTACGAGTACCGCCAGGCGTTCCGCAAGGACGTCGTCATCGACCTGATCTGCTACCGCCGCCGCGGCCACAACGAGGGCGACAACCCCGCCTTCACCCAGCCGCTGATGTACGACCTGATCGACGCCAAGCGCTCGACCCGCAAGCTCTACACCGAGGCGCTGATCGGCCGGGGCGACATCACGGTCGAGGAGGCCGAGCAGGCGCTGCGCGACTACCAGGCCAAGCTGGAGCAGGCGTTCACCGAGACCCGCGAGGCGGCCAAGAAGCCGCTGGAGGCGGGCGCGATGCGGGTGCCGCCCACCGAGGTCGTCAAGTGGTCGCACGCCGACACCGCGACGGCGATCAGCGACGAGACGCTCAAGCGCATCGTCGACACCCAGCTCAACCTGCCCGAGGGCTTCACGCCGCACCCGCGCCTCGCGCCGGTGCTGCAGCGCCGTGGCCTGATGGTCGAGCAGGACTCCATCGACTGGAGCATGGGCGAGACCCTCGCGTTCGGGTCGCTGCTCATCGACGGTCACCCGGTCAGGCTCGTCGGCCAGGACTCCCGGCGCGGCACGTTCACGCAGCGCCACGCCGTGCTGGTCGACCGGATGACCGGCGCCGATCACACCCCGCTCAAGACCTTCAACCAGGGCACCACGAAGTTCTACGTCTACGACTCGCTGCTCAGCGAGTTCGCGGCGCTCGGCTTCGAGTACGGCTACAGCGTCGTGCGTCCCGACGCCCTGGTCGCCTGGGAGGCGCAGTTCGGCGACTTCGTCAACGGCGCCCAGACGATCATCGACGAGTTCATCTCGTCCGGTGAGCAGAAGTGGGGCCAGAAGTCGGGTGTCGTGCTGCTGCTGCCGCACGGCTTCGAGGGCCAGGGCCCCGACCACTCCTCGGCCCGCATCGAGCGGTTCCTCCAGGTCTGCGCGCTCGACAACATGACGGTCGCGCAGCCGACGACGCCCGCCAACTACTTCCACCTGCTGCGCTGGCAGGTCGAGTCCGGCAGGCACAAGCCGATGGTCGTCTTCACGCCCAAGGTGCTGCTGCGGCACAAGAAGGCCACCTCGAAGGCGTCCGACTTCACCTCGGGCACCTTCCAGCCGGTCCTGGGCGACCCCACGGTCGACCCGGCCAAGGTCACCAAGGTCGTGATCAGCTGCGGCAAGATCTACTACGACCTGCTCGACGGCCGTGAGAAGTCGGGGCGCGACGACGTCGCACTCGTCCGCCTGGAGCGCCTCTACCCGTTCCCGGCCGAGGAGCTCACGGCCGAGCTGTCGCGCTACGGGGCGCAGGCCGAGCTGCTCTTCGTCCAGGACGAGCCGGTCAACATGGGCCCGTGGCCGTACCTCACGCTGAAGCTGGCGGAAGACCCGCAGCTCCTCGGCGGCCGTGGCCTCCACCGCATCTCGCGCGCGCCCAACAGCTCTCCCGCGGCCGGCTCCCACGCCGCCCACGACAACGAGCTGGAGGAGATCGTGAGCAAGGTGTTCGCCTAGCACGTCGGCGTCTCTGGGAACCCCTGCCGGGCCGTCCGGCGGGGGTTCCCGCTTTTCGACAGTGAACAGAGTGACGGAACGGAGAACGATGTACTTCACGGATCGGGGGATCGAGGAACTCGTCGAGCGCCGGGGCGAGGAGGAGGTCAGCCTGCTCTGGCTCGGGGAACGGCTGCGCGAGTTCGTCGACCTCAACCCGGAGTTCGAGACCCCTGTGGAGCGGCTGGCCACCTGGCTGGCCAGGCTCGACGACGACGAGGACGAGTAACGAGCCGCCGGCCGGGACTCCTTGGAAGGACGGCTAGCCGGCCGGCCGCTCGAACCCGTCGAGCATGGCCCGCAGGCCGACGCCGAAGTGCGCGTCGATGTCGGCCGCGTCGGCGCTCCGCGCGATGAGGTTGTAGTCGGGCGCGCCCGGCTCCGGCTTCCTGCTGCGCAGCCCCGCGCCCAGCCGCACGGCGGCCACGGACTGCGCGTGGCCGATCGTGAACTCGCGCAGGCAGCGGGTGAGCTGGAGCGCCAGCGCCGGGGTGAACCCCGCCTCGCACAGCACGGCGATCGCGCGCTCGCCGCTCTCGATCGCTGCCCGGCTGCGGACGGGCCGGGTCGCGAAGATCGAGACGGCGTGCGGGTGGGCGAGGAGCGTGTCGCGCAGCCGGGTGAAGAACTCCTCGCACAGCTCGCGCCAGGACGACTCCCACCGGATGGTGCCCGAGTCGAGCTCGTCGAAGAGCGCCTCGGCGACGCCGTCGAAGAGCGACTCCTGGTCGCGGTAGTAGTAGTAGACGGCCATCGGATCGACGCCCAGCTCGGCGCCGAGCTTGCGCATCGAGAACTTGCCCAGCCCCACCCGGTCGATGAGCGCGAGCGCGACGGAGGCGATGTACTCGTGGTTGAGCGTCGGCTTGGTGGGCCGCACCGGGCTCCCTCCTGCGTCCGCGCGTTGCATCCGTCCAGGTTAGCGGTCGCGCTCCTCGCCGAGACGCGATACATCTTGAGTTTTCGGCAGACGCGACATATCGTGTCTGGTATAGCCGATGTGTTCGCCAGAGAGGGCGGGGATCATGCAGCACTGGACGATAGACGGGCCCGACCATCAGGTCTTCGGCCCGGTGAACTCGCTCGACGTGCGGATCGTCGCCGGACGGCTGGCCGTCCTGGCCAGCGACGGCCCCCCGTCGCTCGAGGTCGCCGAGTTCGACTCGGCGTCACCGCTGATCGTCACCTATGACGAGGAGCACCAGGAACTGAGCGTCGCCTTCAAGGACCTCACCTGGGACGGCCTGCTCGGCTGGCTGCGCCGCGACCGCCGCAGGGCGGTCCTGACAATCACCGTCCCGAAAGGGTGCGCGGTCAACGCCGGGGTCGTCTCCGCCTCCGCCGTGGTCGCCGGGTTCGAGCGGACGACGCAGGTCAAGGGCGTGTCCGGGGAGATCGTGCTCGACGGCGTGAGCGGCGACGTCAGCGCCACGACCGTCTCCGGCCCGGTCGAGAGCCGCTCCATGGACGGCGACCTGGCCTTCAAGAGCGTCTCCGGCGAGCTGACCGTCGCCGACGGCACCCCGAGGCGGCTGCGCGCGAACACCGTGTCCGGCCGCATCACCGCCGATCTCCGGCTCAGACCCACCGGCCACGTGACCTTCAACAGTGTCTCCGGTGACATCCTGGTCAGGCTTCCGGAGAACGTGGAAACGGACGTGAGCCTGCGCTCCACCTCCGGGCGGCTGGTCAGCGCCTTCGACAACCTGTCCAACACGAACGGCCCCGGCACGAAGTCGATGTCGGGACGACTGGGTGGCGGCATGGCCTCGCTGTCGGCGATCACGGTCTCCGGCGAGGTCACGCTGCTCAAGGGGGAGAAGCAATGAGTCCTGTCTTCGGTCACGGCCGGCTTCGGCTGTACCTGCTCAAGCTGCTGGAGGAGAGCCCCCGTCACGGCTACGAGGTCATCCGCCTGCTGCAGGACCGCTTCCTCGGCGTCTACTCGCCCTCCCCCGGCACGATCTACCCCCGCCTGGCCCGCCTGGAGGAGGAGGGGCTGGTGACGCACGAGGTGGTCGAGGGCAAGAAGGTGTTCTCGATCACCGACAAGGGCCGCGCGGAGCTGAACGCCCGGCTCGACGAGCTCGACGACCTGGAGCAGGAGATCTCCGCCTCGGTGCGCGACATCGCCCGCGAGGTGAAGGAGGACGTCCGCGACACGGTCAAGTCGCTGCGCGACGAGCTGACCCGGATGGCCAAGGACGTCCGCACCGGGGCCCACGAGGACGCCAGGCAGCGGCGCGACCAGCAGAAGGCCGACCTCAAGCGGATCAAGGAGCAGCAGAAGCGCCAGTCGATGGAGCACGCCACGCACTGGCAGGACGAAGGTGAGCGCTTCAGCAGGGAGTGGCGCAGGATCTGGTCGGAGGTGTGGGCCACGCTCGGCGGCCCTCCGGAGAACCGGGCCGAGCTCGACGCCGAGCTGGGCGAGCTGCTCGCCGACTTCGTCGCCCAGGTGCGCCAGGAGGCGTCCAACTCCCGGCTGACCCGCGAGACCGTCGAGCAGGTCCGCGGCGCGCTCGACGAGGCGTCCGACCGCATCCGCGACACGCTCCGCTGAGCGTGCGCTGGGCGTGCGCGGCGGTTAGGCCGACCGTAGTGACCGCCGCGGGCCTCGCAGGCCGCGAGCGGTCTTCCTGGCGGCCCTGCGGGCGTGGTAGGCGATCGGCAGGTAACGCAGCCGTTCGGGCAGGCGTGGCATGAGCGCCGCCACCGCCCGTCCGAGGTGCCGCAGGCGCCGCTCGTCCCGCGCCGTCCACCGCAGGCCGAGCTTCTCCCGGACGGCGGGCGGCAACGTCCCGACGGCGACGAAGTAGTTGAACTCCCCGGCCCCCGCTCCCACCGGGGCCCACAGCCTGCGTAGCGGCCGGGGCAGGCCGGGCAGCGTGGGGGTGCCGCGCAACACGCCGAGCACGTCGAGCGCGGTCTGGTGCGGTTCGAGCCGGTCGGCCACCATGTCGTCGAAGTACCGCCAGAACGCGGGCAGATCCGGTGGCACCTCCCGGTCCGGAACCCGGAGAATCCTGCCGAGCTGCCGCGACTCCTCGTAGAGCAGTCGTTCCTGCTCGGCGGTGTACGGGGTGCCGAACCAGCGGTTGAGTGCGACGAACCGCTCGAACAGCGACAGGTGCACCCAGGCCCACGCCTCCCCGTTCAGGGCGTGGTAGGACCGGCCCTGCCCGTCGACACCGCTGATGGGCCGGTGCAGCTCACGCAGCCGGTGCCCCTCTTCCAGCCCGCCTGCCCCGTCGTACACCCATTTCTGCACGGACGTGAGCGTGCGGGTGAGCCGCCCCCACGGGTCGTCGCGGTAGGTGGAGTGCTCGGCGACGGCCGCGCCGACCGCCGGGTGCATGGTCTGCAGGACCAGCGCGCTCCCCGCAACGAGCAGGTTGCGGTACTCCCCCGCGGTCTCCCAGAGCATCGAGCCTGGGCCGAAGGGCTCAACGTCCATGGCGGCGCCTCCCGGGTGATACACCCTCACTTTCGTTGTATCACCCGGAACAGCCGGGAAGTAACCCCTTACTTACGTCGCTCGGCTCAGGCGGTGAAGACCACCTTGCCGAAGACGTCGCCCTGCTCCAGCGCGGCGAACCCGTCGCGGGCCTGGGCCAGCGGCATCGCCCTGTCGATGACCGGCCGCACCCCGGTCTGCTCCAGGAACACGGCCAGGCGCTGGAGCTGGTCACGGGTGCCCATGGTGGAGCCGACCACCGACAGCTGCAGGAAGAAGACCCGGTTGAGATCGGCGGGGGGCACCGCGCCGCTGGTGGCGCCCGAGACGACGATCCGCCCGCCGGGCTTCAGCGACTTCAGCGAGTGGTCCCAGGTGGCCTGGCCCACGGTCTCCATGACGGCGTCGACCCGCTCGGGCAGCCGCGCCCCCGGCTCGAAGACCTGGTCGGCGCCGAGTTGCCGGGCACGCTCGCGCTTCTCCTCCGACCTGCTGGTCGCCCAGACCCGGTAGCCGCCCGCCCGTCCCAGCGCGATGACCGCGGTCGCCACGCCGCCGCCCGCGCCCTGCACCAGCACCGTCGAGCCCGGCTGCAGCCCGGCCTTGTCGAACAGCATCCGGTACGCGGTCAGCCAGGCCGTGGGCAGACAGGCGGCCTCCTCGAAGCTGAGCGCGGCCGGCTTGGGCACCAGGTTGCGGCGCGGCACCGCGACGCGCTCGGCGAAGGTGCCGTCGTGGAACTCCGACAGCAGGGTCCGCTTGGGGTCGAGCGTCTCGTCGGCGCCGGTGCCGATCACCGAGTGGACGATGACCTCGTTGCCGTCCTCGTCGACGCCGGCCGCGTCGCAGCCGAGCACGATCGGCAGCCGGTCCTGCCTGATGCCGACGCCCTTGAGTGTCCACAGGTCGTGGTGGTTGAGCGCGGCGGCCCGCACCGAGACGGTCGTCCAGCCGTCGGGCGTCTTCGGCTCCGGATGCTCGCCGAGCGTCAGCCCGGCGAGTGGATTGTCGGGGTCTGTCTGTGTGGCGGTTACGGCGAACATGGCCGCACCCTACTTCAGCGTGATCCGGATGCCCTGGAGCGCCTGCTTCACGAACCGGTCCGGCCCCGACGCGACGACCCCCACTCCGCCCCTGCACACGGCCTTGGTGGGACGCCCGCGCCTGTCGGCCGGCATCAAGGCCGCGGGCCGGCAGTGCGGCGTCGGGATGAGCAGGAGCACCTCCCCCGCGCCCCCACCGAACCAGAGCTGCGGCCCGACCGGGATGCCCTGCACCGTCTCGCCGGGCGCGGCGAGCCTGGCCCCACCCTTGGCCGACAGCACCAGGTACCCGTCGCCGACCACCTTCCCGCGCAGCCCTTCCGCCACCGCCAGCCGCTGCTCGAACGTCAGCTCCCCCGGCTGGTCGTACATCGCCAGCCGCCAGCGTCCGAACGCGAACAGCAGCACCTGCCTGTTCGGGCCGCTGCCCGGTACGCCCGACCACAGCGTGACGTTCGGCGTCAGCGACCTGATCGGCTGCCCGCCCCTGGTGATCTCGAACTCGCCGGCGTACGGCGCGACCAGGATGCGGTACTCGCCGCCCACCCACATCCCCTGGAAGGGCCGCGCGCCCAGTTCGTCGAGCGCCAGCGCGGCCGGGTAGCGCACCTCGGCCCGCGCCCCGTTCGGGAAGACGACCTCGATCACCTCGTCGCCGCCCTTGCCCTTCGCCTTCGCGTGCAGCACGTTCGGCGGGTTGGCGACGGTGGTCAACGACGGGAGGGGTGTGGGAGTGGGACGCGGCGCCGGCAGCGCCTGGGGCTCGCGGCTGACGAGGATCCCGATGACGGGCACCGCCAGCAGGACGACCAGCACGGCGATCCCGGCCCACCGGCGCTGCCCGGACGTGCCGCTCTCGATGACGTCGAACTGATCACCCACGACGACCCCCGCTGGTCAGTACGGTGTGCGCCCTCGGAAGCCAGTTCAGTTGAGCGGCGACCGCAAGCGCAACCCCTGGAACCTGGCGAAGTCCTTGTCACAGGTCACGAATTCACAACCGTGCTCGATGGCGAGCGCCGCGAGGTAGGCGTCGGGCACGAGGTTTCCGGCGACCCCGGCCTGCTCGCACAGCCGGGTGAAGATCTCCCAGTGCCTCGGCCCCGCGTTCACCAGGACGGCGTGCGGCTGGTTGCGCACGCTCGCCGCGAACCGGCACGCCTTCTCGATCGACGTGGCCTGCGGGATGCGGGCGTTGGTGACGATGCGTACGAAGCCGTTGATCACGAAGTCGCTGACCGCGTAGGCGGCGTCGCCGTTGACGGCGTCCTCGACGACCGCCAGACACTCTTCGTGGTGCTCGGCGTCGCGACGCTGCGCGTTGACCAGGATGTTGACATCAAGCATTCGCATCGCGCACCTCGCAGGTGGCCAGGTAGTGCTCGATGTCGTCCTGCTCGATCATCTCCTTGATGTACTCCAGCGTGAGCTTGGGCCCATCGGGAGAGCCGGACAGGGGCAGCTCCACGCGGGGCCGGTCGGCCGCCTCCGTGGAGCGGTTGAGCAGTTGCCGCAAGGCATCCTCCATCACAGAAGTGAGACTGCGTCCGTTTCTCGCGGCGTACGCCTTGGTCTCGTTGAGGAGCGCTTCGTCGATCCGCACCGTGGTTCGTCGCATGACCCCAGCGTCAGCCGCTGACATAAAAATGTCAACAGCAGACTGTAGTCGATCGATCACAATCTTTGCACGCTCTTTGCCGATCACCAACTCGCCACATTCACCCTGCCGTCCGTGGCCAGCCACACCTCCCGCCCCACCAGCTCCCGCGACTCCGCGTCGGCCATCAGGTCGTCCCGCAGGACGTGCGCGTGGGCCCGCCCGCCCTCCGGCAGGTCCACGACGAGGATGCCCTTCTCGGCGGCTCCGTCGCGGCCGTGCGCGACCGTGTAGCCGGCCACGGCGGCGGGCCCCTCGTAAGCCGCGACGATCGGCACCGGCTTGGCCGTGAACACCGGTGTCGCGTCCCCCAGGGCGCCGCCCGGCTCCGTGGACCAGACGGCGTAGGTGTGCTTGGTCAGTGGCGATGGCCCGTGAGGAGCCGAGCGCCAGGAGTCGGTGTAGACGAGCTGGATCGAGTCGAGCCGCCCCGCGGGCAGCCACGCGTCGCAGGCGGCCTCGCGGGCCACCCGCTCCCACAGGTCGAGGGGTTCGGGGCCGGGCTGGTCGCGCACGGTGAGCTGGGACGCGCCGACGAGGAAGGGGGTGCGTGGATCCATACCGCCAGTCAATCAGAACAACATTCGGTTGATAAGCGGAGACGTCTGATAATTACTGTTACCAATGTTGCCGAGAACATTTTAGAACCGCTTCCACCTGCGCGGATGCCCATTCGACATACATGTGAATTCGCTATTTCTGTAACGGAACGGAACCGGGCCATGCTTTTTCACGTCGGTTTCTGGCCGGCCGGTTGCGCCGTTCATTAGCGTTCCGATCATTTTCCTGGCCCACCGGGGCGCCGTACCCCGCTCTGGGCCGCCGAGAACTGAGAGGAGCTCCATGTACTCCCGAGCAAGGCGCATCGCGATCCCCCTCGCCGGGCTCGTGGCCGTCGGCCTGGCGACCAGCACGGCCACCAGCGCGGCCACCAGCGCGGCCGCCGACGCGTCCGCACCCCCCGACGTCGTGTCGAAGGACGCGGCGACCCCCGCGCAGGAGGCCGTCCAGTTCTGGACGCCCGACCGCATCAAGCTGACCACCGACCACGACACCGACGTCGCCGCCCGCTCCAGGGGCGTCAAGGGCGTCAACTCCGCGCCCGACGGACCGCCCGGATCCGTCCCCCCGATCGGCGAGGAGAAGAAGACCAAGGCCGTCAAGAGCAGGCAGGTCAACCTGCCCAACACGGTCGGGCGCGTGTTCTTCACGCTGCCAGGGGCCGACCCCCGCGACTCCAGGAGCTGGAGGTACTGCTCCGCCACCTCCGTGCAGGGCAGGTACCGCAACCTGGTGGCCACCACGGCCCACTGCGTCTACGACGTGAAGACCAACAGGTTCTACGACCACTGGATCTTCATCCCGTCGTACTGGGACGGCGACAACGTGTGGGAGGGCAAGGCCCCGTACGGCATCTACGCCGCCAAAACCTTCAACGCGCACGACGATTTCGTGGTGAAGGAGGACTACGACTACGACTACGCGTTCGTCAACGTCTACAACGGCGTCAAGGTGCAGTGGCAGAAAGTCGACGGCACGTGGAAGTTGACCAGGAAGAACGTCGGCCGGCTGGGTGACAACGTCGGCGGACAGGGCTTCACCTGGAACCGCAGCACCAAGGTGAACGTGTTCTCGTTCGGTTACCCGACGGGCGAGCACCCCGACGGCGACAGGCCGTACACCGGCCGCACGATGAAATGGTGCTACGGCAGGACGGCGCCGATGCCCGAGGCGCCGAAGTACAACCTGCAGGAGCACTTCGGCGTCAAGTGCGGCTTCACCGCCGGCGCGAGCGGCGGCCCGTTCCTCTACAACTACAAGAGCGCGTCGCGCACCGGCTACCTGATCGGTGTCAACAGCGTCGCCTGGGACACCGACGGCAACGACCGCTACGACCACATCTCGTCGCCGTACTTCAACACCGACACCTACAAGGTCTACAAGACCGCCGCGAACCGGTGGACAGGCAACATGCCGTGAGTCCGTCCGTCAGGCCCCGGTCCCGCGGGATCGGGGCCTGCGCCCTCTTCGGCCGTCACGGGACGAAGACCGGGCCCCCGAACGAGACGAGCTCGCAGGCGTTGGGGAAGGTCCGGTCGAAGCGGTGGTACGTGCCGTCCCAGAAGCCGGTGGCGGTCGCGCGGATGGGCGCGTACTCCATCGTGCAGGCGGCGTCCTCCCGGCGGGCGAAGCGCGCCGGATCGCCGCCGACCCGCTCGAGTTCGACGCACGCGGGCTCCTGCGAAGTGCGGGGGCAGGTCAGCATCGACTGCTTGTCCCCAACAGTGATCAAGAAAAATCTTTGGCCCTTGTCGGCCTCCTGGAGACCCGGCGGCGGAGGCGTTCCCGCCTCGGCCGGAGAGGACGCGAAAGCCGTACAGGAAAGCACGGCGAGACAGAGAATTCGCTGCATGCGGGCAGCTTCTCTTGCCCTCTGACCTGCGACAACGACCGACACGACGCATCAGTGCCAAGTATCTGGACGGACCCCTTGACGACCCCCTTATGAGACACACTGCACTCTTGATCAGATAACGAATCTCCACCCGAGCTGCAATACAGTGAGTCGATCTGGAAAAATCCCCCTAACGAGCCCAAAGAAAGGCATTTCATGATCCCCCCGGTCAGGCTCCTGGTGGCGGCTGCCCTCAGCAGCGCGCTGCTGATGCTGCCTGCCTTCACCGGGGACGCGAACGCCACGGCGACGAGCAGGGTCTACGCGGTCACCCTGGCCAAGTCCGCGGCCGACATGAAGAAGGTCGCCGAGTTCTGGAAGCCCGACCGGCTCAAGAAGGCCGACAGCTACACCCCGGCCACGCCCGGCTCCCAGGCCACCCCCACGTCCACGGCCGCCTCGTCCACCGTCACCGGGCTGAGCCAGATCGTCACGGTGAAGCGCCCTGCCACCGCGCCGAGCGTGGAACCCGCCCTGCCTCAGAAGAGCACGGTCGCCAGGACCACCGGCAAGGTCTTCTTCCGCTTCGGCGACAAGGAGTACTGGTGCTCGGCCAGCTCGGTCGCCGCCAAGAACCGCGGCGTCGTCGCCACCGCCGGGCACTGCGCCTTCGACCCGCGTCAGACCAAGGCCGCCGAGAACTGGATCTTCGTCCCGAACCCCGGACCCAACGGCGAGACACCTGACGGTATCTACGTGGGCGCCTCGATCAGCATGCACGAGGACTGGCCCGGCAAGGGCGACTACGACTACGACTACGCCTTCGTGACCGTCCACCGCGGCTTCAAGTGGGTCGAGAAGGGCGGCCAGCTCGTCATGCAGGACGTCGGCAGGCTCCAGGACAGCGTCGGCGGCCAGGGGCTGGCGCTCAACAGGAAGACCGGGAACAGGATCGCCGCCTTCGGCTATCCGGTGGGCCCCCAGCCCGACGGCACCCGCCCGTTCGACGGACGCTCGCTCCTGACCTGCTCGGGAAGCACCAGCCACACCGTCGCCCCCGGCCGCGACCTGCAGTACGGCGTGCTGTTGCGGCCCTGCGACTTCACCTCCGGCGCCAGCGGCGGCCCGTGGCTGATCGACTACCAGCCCGTGCAGCGCCTCGGAGACCTGAACGGGATCAACAGCCTGACCTGGAACATGGACGCCAAGGACCGCTACGACGCGGT
The DNA here is from genome assembly GCF_040614375.1 of Nonomuraea sp. NPDC005983. Classification (NCBI taxonomy): domain Bacteria; kingdom Bacillati; phylum Actinomycetota; class Actinomycetes; order Streptosporangiales; family Streptosporangiaceae; genus Nonomuraea; species Nonomuraea sp. NPDC005983. Next base: position 64,067 of record NZ_JBEXUP010000022.1, on the reverse strand, counting down.
CTCCTCGCCGTACTTCAACGCCGCCACCGGCGACGTCTACCGACACGCCGCGACACGGCCGACACCGGAAAATGTGACGTAACTAACACTAGACGCGACAACCGTGTCCGTGATCAGGTCGAATGTCGATCTCGGTACGGTTACAGCCGGTGTATAGAACGTTGACACACTGATCCGAAAATTCCCATGACCAAAGTCAGCCCGATAGGTTCCGGTGCTGTCCATTGCTGAGTCCTGGGGTGCACGAGGCGCCCCGCGTCAGCGCAGGGAAGTCCTGGAGTTACCTTGAAGCGAATCCTTCTCCCCGCCGGCGGAGCCGTACTCGCGACCGGCCTGCTGGCTGCCGGCTTCGTCGGCTCCGCACAGGCCGCAGGCGACGTCGCCACCGACCCGATGGCCCGCAGCACGCGTGACGCCGCGTCCGTCGCGTCCTTCTGGCTCGCCTCGAACGGCGCCGCCCTCCGCTCCGCCTCCGCGTACACGTGGGACTCCAACGAGGTGCGCAAGGTCGTCTCCAAGGGCGGCTACAGCCCTGACGGCCGTCCCGGCTCCACCGCCCCGACCGGCGAGGAGAAGGCCCCCTCGGGCAAGGTTCAGAACGTCAACCTGCCCAAGACCATCGGCAAGGTCTTCTTCGTCGACGGCAGCGGCAAGTTCCGCTGGTGCTCCGCCACCTCCATCCAGTCGAACTACCGCAACCTGGTCGCCACCGCCGGCCACTGCGTGTACGACACCGACAGCAACAAGGCGCTCCTGGACAACTGGGTCTTCGTGCCCGGCTACTACCAGGGCAGGGCTCCTTGGGGCATCTACGTGGGCAAGCAGGCCTTCACCCACTACGACTTCGACACCTACGAGGACTACGACCGCGACTACGCGTTCGTCACCGTCTACAACGGCATCGCCTTCAACGGCGTCAAGAAGGTCACCAAGAGCGAGTTCGACGGCTTCAGCGGCCCCAAGCGGGGCTGGGGTGGCAACTACTACATCCTGCTGTCCAAGGACGCGGGTCGTCTCGGCGACAACGTCGGTGGCCAGGGCTTCGCCTGGAACCAGCCGACCGGCAAGGCCGTCCGGGCCTTCGGCTACCCGGCCGCGCCCCACCCCGACGGCAACAAGCCGTACAGCGGCGTCACGCCGAAGAACTGCTACGGCACGACCACCGCGAAGGCCGTGGGCGCGCCCTGGCTCAAGATCGAGGAGCACATCGGCCTCAAGTGCGCCGTCACGCCCGGCTTCGACGGCGGCCCGTGGCTGAGCCAGTACAGCAACGGCAAGCGTCTCGGCTACGTGAGCGGTGTCACCAGCACCTTCGCCGACCAGGACGGCAACGACCGCATCGACTACATCACCTCGCCCTACTTCGACGGTGAGACGGCGGCGGTGTACAACGCGGCCAAGAACGTGTGGTCCGGCAAGATCGTCGGCCCGAACGGCGAGCTCTACAAGTAGCCGCACCCGCGCGACAAGTAGCTACAGCTGCACACAAGGGGCCCAGAACACTCCTCTGGGCCCCTTTCGCATGGGCCCCTTTCGCATTGCACGACTCCCAGCCGCCCCACAGCCCCCTTCAGGGACGTTCTTGCCGCAAGACCTCGCGCTCCCCGCCCCGGCCCGTCGCGGTACACATATGCCGCGCTTAGGCACTGCCGGGCTCTGGCTTTAGGCACATCACAGGCTTGTCCCAGCCTGGTTCCTGCCAGCGTGTTATCACCACGCCAGCGCACTCTCGCTTCCACAGAGTCTGAGCGATCGCGACACGGTCAACCTGGACACCGCACACAAGGTATACCGCTAGCTATACTCCATGGGTGGCTGGAGAAGAATGGGACGTGTACCTCGTGACAGAGGTACGGGATTGGATCAAGCAACTCGATGACGCCACGCATACTCGAGTAGTGGAGGCCATCGACGCGCTGGCCGAGGGGGGCCCTGGCCTGGGCAGGCCACTCGTCGACACGATCACTGGATCGACGATCCAGAACTTGAAAGAGCTTCGTCCCGGTACGGTGCGTATCCTGTTCGTCTTCGACCCTTGGCGGTCCAGCATCCTGTTGGTCGCCGGCGACAAGGCCGGGCGCTGGAAGAGCTGGTATGAGGAGGCCATCCCGCTGGCCGAGCACCGATACGAGGTCTACCTGAAAGAGCGCGCGCAGGAGGAGGGCAGATGAGCAGCTACGTACGATGGCAGGACATCCGTGCGGAACACGTCGATCGCGCTGGCGGCGAGGAGGTTGTCGAAGCTGGCAAGCGGGAACTGTTGGCCGAGGTCCAGGGGCACAGGCTGGCGGAAATCCGTCGCGGACGCGGCCTGACACAGCAGCAAGTCGCCGAACAGATGGGCGTGACCAAAGGGCGCGTTTCACAGATCGAACAAGGCAAGATCTCCGGCCAAGACGTTCTGATCCGCTACGCGACAGCGCTCGGAGGCCGGCTACACCAATCGATCTACTTCGACGACGGCGACATAGCCGCGATCGTCTGAAACCGCGGCGCACTGCCAGGCTATGGAACCGGCAACGCCATCGATCTGTCGGCGGAGTGGGGGCGACCTGGTTTGGTGGACACCCCACTTCTGGGAAGCCAGCCCCGCGAGCGCTTAAGCCTTTGTCCGCAGGCTCTTACAGGTAGAGCCGCAGCAGGTCCTCCTCGCTCTCGCGGCGGACGATGGCCCGGGCCGCGCCGTCCCGCACCGCCACGACCGGGGGGCGGGGCATGTGGTTGTAGTTGCTGGCCATGGAGCGCTGGTAGGCGCCTGACACCGGTACGGCGAGCAGATCGCCGGGCCGGACGTCATCGGGCAGCGGGAAGTCCCTGACCAGCACGTCGCCACTCTCGCAGTGCTTGCCGACCACGGTGAACGGGCTGAGCGGGGCGTCGGAGGCGCGGTTGGCCAGCGAGGCGGTGTACGCGGCGCCGTACATGCCGGGGCGGGGGTTGTCGCTCATGCCGCCGTTCACGCTCACGAACCGGCCCTTGATCGTGCCGACCTCGTAGAGCGCCACCGTGGACGGTCCCGCGATGGACCTGCCCGGCTCGACGGCCAGACGCAGGCCTGCCGTCTCCTTCCTGAGCACTGTGAGCAGTTCGGCGGGTGTCGGCGGGGTGGGGTCGTCCGGCGTATAGCCGATGCCGAGGCCGCCGCCCAGGTCGAGCCTGGTGACACCGACGACCGCGGCGAACTCGGCCATCCTGGCGGCGGCGGTGCCGAAGGCGTCCAGCTCGAAGATCTGCGAGCCGATGTGGGAGTGCAGGCCGTACAGCTCCAGCGAGGGCTCGGCGGTCACTCGCTCCACCGCGAGCGCGGCGGCGCCGGCGCTCAGCGAGAAGCCGAACTTGGAGTCCTCGCCGCCGGTGGCGATGAAGGCGTGGGTGTGGGGGTCGACGCCCGGCGTCACCCTGATCATCACTCGCTGCCGGACCCCCAGGGAGGCGGCGATCGCGGCGAGCCTGGAGATCTCGGTGAAGGAGTCGACGACCACGCAGCCGATGCCCCACGCCACGGCGCGGCGCAGCTCGGCGGAGGACTTGTTGTTGCCGTGGAAGACGACCCGCTTGGGCGGCATCCCGCCGGCCATGGCCACGGCGAGCTCGCCGCCCGTGCAGACGTCGAGCGACAGGCCGAGCCGGTCGAGCCAGCGCACCACCTCGGGGCAGAGGAAGGCCTTGCCGCCATAGTGGACATCGCCGTCGGGAAGCGCGTCCAGCCACGCCCGCGCGCGGGCGGTGAAGTCGGCCTCGTCCAGCACATAAGCGGGCGTGCCGTACACCCTGGCCAGTTCGACCGCGCCGATACCGCCGAGATGCAGCTCCCCGCCGTGCCACGTGGCGGTCTGGGGCCAGATGTCCAAGCTCATGAGGCGCGAGCGTAAGCAAACGCGACGCCTCACAGGGGCGAGCATCGATGGATTCGTTGGTGAGGGTCGCATGCCTTCATGAGGCTTGGTGGCGCCTGATGGCCTGGCCACCATGAGGTGCCATGCGAAAACACCTGGTCATCGCCCTGGCGGCGGTCTGCGCACTGGGCGCGGGATGCGGGAGGTCCACCTCGGGTACGGCGGCACCCACGCCGCCCTCCTCGACCGGCAAGAGCGCCAAGGACCTCGTCCCCGAAGCCGTGCGGAAGTCGGGCGAGCTGCGGATGGCGACCTCGGAAGGCTACCCGCCGATGGAGATGTACAAGCCCGGCACCCAGGAGATGACCGGCGTCGACGCCGACCTGGCCGTCGCCGTCGGGGCGCGGCTCGGGTTGCGGACCCGCATCATCAACGCCTCCTTCGACGGCCTCATCCCAGGGCTGCAGGGTGGCAGGTGGGATATCGCGATGGCCGCGCTCAGCGACCTGGAACAGCGTCGCAAGGCCGTCGACTTCGTCGACTACTTCAACGCCGGCGGCTCGATCATGGTCAAGAAGGGCAACCCGGAGGCCATCAAGGCCCTCGCCGACCTGTGCGGCAAGAAGGTCGTCCTGGCCAAGGGCAGTTCCAACCTGGAGATCGGCAAGCGTCAGAACGACAAGTGCGCACAGAAGATGGAGATCATGCAGAGCGAGGACGCGCCGACCGGCCTGCTCACCATCGACTCCGGCCGCACCGTCGCCACGATCGTCGACTCGCCCGTGGCCACCATGTACGCCAAGGAGACCGGCAAGTACGACGTCCTGCCCGAGCAGTACGACGCCGGACCGTGGGGCATCGCGATCGACAAGAAGCAGACCGGCCTGCGCGACGCCGTCGCCAAGGCACTGCAGGAGCTGGTCGACAACGGCGAGTACGGCAAGATCCTGGAAAAGTACGGCACGACGGCGAACGCCGTGGCCAAGGTCACGATCAACACCGGCGCATGACCGAGCTGTCGATCGAGGCGGTTAAGCCGCCCAGACCAGGACGGCTCGTCGCGGCGGCGCTCGCGGCGCTGGTGATGGCGTGGCTCGCCTACACCGTCATCGTCAACCCCAACCTGCACTGGGACGTGATCGCCGGGTTCCTGCTCGACGACCGCGTTCTCGGCGGCCTGTGGATCACGATCGCGCTCACCGCGCTGTCCATGGTCATCGGCGTCGGTCTCGGTGTGGTCGCCGCCGTCGCGCAGCTGTCGGACAGCCCCGTGCTGCGCGGCGCGGCGGGCCTGTACACCTGGTTCTTCCGCGGCACGCCGCTGCTGGTGCAGCTGATCTTCTGGTTCAACATCGGGCTGGTCTTCCCCGAGATCGGGATCGGCATCCCGTTCGGCGGGCCGATGTTCCTCCAGTGGCCGGCCAACGAGCTGATCACGCCGTTCACGGCGGCGTTGCTCGGGCTGACCATCAACGAGGGCGCCTACATGGCCGAGATCGTCCGCGCCGGCATCCGCTCGGTCGATCCCGGCCAGCAGGAGGCGGCCGAGTCGCTCGGCATGACGCACCGGCAGATCCTGCGCAGGGTCGTACTGCCCCAGGCGATGCGGGTGATCATCCCGCCGACCGGCAACCAGTTCATCTCGATGTTGAAGACCACCTCGATGGTCTCGGTCATCTCCGGCGCCGAGTTGCTGACCGTCTCCCAGCGCATCTACCTGGACAACTTCGAGGTGATCGCGCTGCTGGTGGTCGCCTCCACCTGGTACCTGCTGCTCACCAGCGTGGCCACCGTCGGCCAGCGCTTCCTGGAGAGGAGGTTCAGCCGTGGCCACTAGCATGGTGAAGATCGAGTCGGTCAGGAAGCGCTTCGGGCAGCTCGAAGTGCTGAAGGGCGTCAGCCTCGACGTGCCGGCCGGCGGGGTGGTCTGCGTGGTGGGTCCCTCCGGCTCCGGCAAGTCGACGCTGCTGCGCTGCGTCAACAGGCTGGAGACGATCGACGCGGGCCGGGTGTGGGTGGACGGCGAGCTCATGGGCTTCACCGAGAAGGGCAGCAAGCTGCACCTGCTGCGGCCCGACGAGCTGTGCCGTCAGCGCCAGGAGATCGGCATGGTCTTCCAACGCTTCCACCTGTTCCCGCACATGACCGCGCTGGAGAACGTCATGGAGGGCCCGTGCACGGTCAAGCGCGTCTCGAAGGCGGCGGCCGCCTCGCAGGCGATGGCGCTGCTCGACAGGGTGGGGCTGGCTGACAGGGCCGGGCACTACCCCCGGCAGCTGTCGGGCGGCCAGCAGCAGCGTGTCGCTATCGCACGCAGCCTGGCCATGAACCCCAAGCTCATGCTGTTCGACGAGCCGACCAGCGCGCTCGACCCCGAGCTGGTGCAGGAGGTGCTGCAGGTCATGCGCGACCTGGCGGCCAGCGGGATGACGATGATCGTGGTCACCCACGAGATGGGCTTCGCCAGAGAGGCGGGCGACCATCTGGTGTTCATCGACGACGGCGTGATCGTGGAGGAGGGCCCGCCCCGCGAGGTGCTGTCCCAGCCGCGTCACGAGCGTACCCGCGCCTTCCTCGGGCAGGTCTTGTGAACGGTTCGCTCCTCGTGAAGGGTTCGGCTCTGTGAGCCTCGACATGCTGATCAGCGGTGGTCTCGTCGCCGACGGGACGGGCGCGCCGCTGCACCGTGCCGACATCGGCGTCAGTGGTGGCCGCCTCGTCGTGCTGCCCCGGGGCGGCCCGGCCGACGGCGGAGGAGCGCGGGTGATCGACGCCACCGGGCTGGTGGTCGCCCCCGGCTTCATCGACGTCCACACCCACTCCGACGCGGTCACCTTTTTCGCCGAGGCAGGCAGGGAGCTGGCCGCCGCCCCCGTGCGCATGGGCGTCACCGTGGAGATCTGCGGCAACTGCGGGTCGAGCCTGTTTCCGGCGCTGCCCGAGCGCGTGCCGGAGCTGCGCCGGTCGAGCAGGGCCGGTTTCGGCGGCGACATCCCGATATTTCAGGACTACGGGGCGTTCGTGGAGGCGCACGAGCGGGCGCCGAGGTCGAACCATCTGACCTCCCTCCTCGGCCACGGCACCCTCAGGGCGGGCGTGCTCGGCTACGAGGACCGCCCGGCCACCTCCGCCGAGCTCGACACCATGTGCGCGCTGCTGGACGACGCGCTGGCCGCCGGGGCGGCCGGGCTGTCCACAGGGCTCATCTACACCCCCGGCACCTACGGCGACACCGCCGAGGTGGTCGCGCTGGCCCGCGTCGCGGCCAAGTACGGCAAGCCGTACGTCACGCACCTGAGGGACGAGATGTCCCGTGTCGAGGAGGCGCTGGAGGAGGCCGTCGAGATCGCCCGCAAGAGCGGGGCCGCGCTGCACGTCAGCCACCACAAGACCGCGGGAAAGCACGCCTGGGGCAGGACCCGGCGGACACTCCCGCGCATCGCGGAGCTGCGAGCCCAGGGCATGGACGTCACCTGCGACGTCTACCCCTACACCGAGGGCAGCACGTCGCTGTCGGCGATGCTCCCCCCGTGGGCCAACGACGGCGGCACCGAGGCGCTGCTCGACCGGCTGCGCGATCGCGGCCAGCGGGACCGGATGCGCAAGGCGATCGAGGAGGGCGTGCCAGGCTGGGAGAACACGGTCGGCAACGGCGGATGGGATCGCATCTCGGTCGCCTGCGCCGCCAACCATCCCGAGGTTGAGGGCCGCACGATCGCCGAGCTGGGCGGTGACCCCGTGGACACGGCCGCAGAGCTGCTCCTCGCCGAGGAGGGCGAGGTGACGATCATCAGCCACTCGATGCGCGAGGACGACGTCCAGCGGGTCCTGGCCAGCGAATTCGCCATGATCGGCTCGGACGGCGTGCCCAAGCCGGGTCATCCGCACCCCCGCCTGGCCGGCACCTTCCCCAGGGTGCTCGGCCGTTACTCCCGCGACCAGGGCCTGTTCCCGCTGGAGGTGGCCGTCCACAAGATGACCGGCATGGCGGCCGACCGGTTCGGGCTGGCAGGCAGGGGGGTCGTGCGCGACGGCGCGCACGCCGACCTGGTGCTGCTCGACCCCGAGACGGTGGCCGACGGCGCCACCTACGCCGATCCGCTGCTGCCTCCCTCCGGCATCCAGGCCGTCGTCGTGGCAGGACGGCTAGCGGTGGAAGGCGGCAGGCTCACCGAAGACAGACCAGGAAGGATCATCGGGCGGTGAACGACATCACGCTCGCCGTCGCGACGCGGGATCTTGTGACGGGGGAGTTCCACGGCGTCAACGAGGACGCCGAGCTGCCGCTGGCCAGCGTCGGCAAGCTGCTCATGCTGGCCGAGGTGGCGATGAGCATCGAAGGCGGCATCCTCGACCCCGACACGCCCGTGACGCTGCACGAGGACGACTACTGCGGCGGCTCGGGGTTGCTGCTGTCGCTGTCCGGGCGCAGCTGGACGATCGGCGACCTCGCCGTGCTGACCGCCGCGATCAGCGACAACACCGCCACGAACGCACTGCTGCGCAGGATCGGCCTGGACCGGGTCAACGCGGCGGCCGCGGCCCTCGGGCTGTCGAGAACCAGACTGCTCGACCGCATCAGGGAGCCGCGCGGCCCCGAGGATCCGCCGACGTTCGCGATCGGCACCGCGGCCGAGCTGTCCGGCCTGGCCGCGCTCGTCGCGGGTTCGGGCGGCTGGCAGGTGCTCATGCGCGGCTGGATGCAGGAGAACACCGACCACAGTCTCGTCCCCGCCCTGGTCAGGCACGACCCCGAGAGCGGCTGGCTGGCCAACAAGACCGGCACCGACGAAGGCGTCAGGTCCGACGTCGGCATCATGGACGGGCGGATCGCCTACGCCGTCCTCGCCCACGGCCCCTCGGGCAGCGAGCACGAGCTGGCCTCCGCCGTACGGCAGGCGGGGCTGGACATCGCCGCCCGCCTCAGCGCAGCGAGGGCTCCATCGAGTTCCTGAGCTGGGCCGAGGCCGTGCGCAAGTAGGCCAGGAAGGACCGGGCGGCCGGGTTGGGGTTGGTCGGCCGCCTGGCCACGCCGATCCTGCGGAACAGGTTCGGCGTGGCCAGGCGGCAGGTGTGCAGCCCCGTCGCGCCCTGCAGGCCGAGGCTCGGCACCAGCGCGACGCCGAGCCCGGCTCGCACCAGGCCGATCGTCACCTCATAGTGGTCGCTGCGGCAGCGGATCTGCGGCGAGAAGCCTTCCAACGTGCTGGCCCGCTCGAGGATCGACACCGGGTGCTCGGCGCCGAACGTGGTGATCCACGGCTCGTCGGCCAGGTCCGCCAGGCGTACCCTGGGCCGCTGGGCGGCGGGGTGGCCGGTCGGCAGGACCAGGAGTTGCGGCTCGTCGAACAGGTGGACGACCTCCACCCCTTCGGGGCACTGCCACGGGTCGAGGGCGTGCTCGAAGACCACCAGCACGTCGAGCGCACCGCGCTCCAGATCGGGCAGCAGCTCGTACGGCTGGCCCTCCACCAGATCGAGCGCCACCTTGGGGTACCTGGAGGCGAACCGCGACAGCGCCAGCGGCAGCAGCCGGTAGCCGGCGGAGGCGAAGAAGCCGATGCGCAGCTCACCGGCGTCCACCCTGGCCTGGGCGAGCAGATCCTTCTCCGCCGCCTCGATGATGTCGACGACCTCCTGCGCCCGGATGGCGAGGCGACGTCCCGCCTCGGTCAGCCGCAGGCTCTGCGCGTTGCGCTCGACCAGGCCGACCCCCGCCTCCTGCTCCAGACGGGACAGCTGATGGGACACGGCGGACGGCGACAACTTCAACACCCTTGCCGCACCGGCAATGCTGCCCGTCCTGAACACCTCAAGCAGGACACGCAGCCGGTTACTACTCAACACGTGACCAAGCGTATGAGCCTGATCACCGACGCGCACCAGCGCGAATGGGCGTTGCTGCCGGTCAGCGACTGCACGGCCAACGCCGCAGGAACTATCTGCGCCATGGCCCCTACCTGTTGACGTTCAGGACCAGCGACAGACAGAGCTCTCTCCCGTCACAGAATCGCCCCCAAAGATCCGAGCGGTGCTCGGAAACGAGACCCCCTAGAGGGGCCTCCGGACGGTAGGCAGGGCCGCCGCGAGGCCGGAAATCTGGGCGGATGACGCCGAACCTGAAGATCACCTGTGAGAATTTGGCCAACTTAGACGGGGTGAGCCTCGATCTGGTTCCTGTGATCTGAATCACATTCAGCCAACCACTCTCCGCACATGCGCACTAACGCCGCTTTCGTCCCATCTGCCACGCCCCCGCCACACCCAGCAAAAACGTCGCCAAATGATCACAATGCGCGATTGTCTCTGACTGATAACGGAACGGTCACGTCGGCAGGGCGGGCTACCAGATGGGGCAAGACGGCTTTTACCTGCGAAGATCGCCGCGCTATGTTCCTTGCTATCCCTTTACTGACGCATGGGGCGCAAGTTGCGTCTCACGACAGACCAAGGAGCAGTTCCCTTGAAGCGCATCCTCATCCCCGCCGGTGGCGCCATCCTGGCTACCGGCCTTCTGGCTGCCGGCCTGGCCGGTACCGCCTCGGCCGCCAGCGACGTCGCCACCGACCCGATGGCGAAGAGCGCCGCCGACGCCAAGGCGATCGCACAGTTCTGGGCGGACACCAACGGCGCGGCCCTCAAGGCCGCCACCGAGTCGAACGTCTGGGACAAGTCGGACGTCGCCAAGCTGCAGAGCAAGGGCGGCTACAGCGCCGACACCAAGCCCGGCACCGCTGCGCCGATTGGCGAGGAGAAGAAGACCTCCGCCAAGTCGCAGAACGTCAACATGCCGAAGACGATCGGTAAGGTCTTCTTCGTCAACGCCAAGGGCGAGAAGAAGTGGTGCTCCGCCACTTCGATCCAGTCGAAGTACCGCAACCTGGTCGCCACGGCCGGTCACTGCGTCTACGACACCGGCACCAACTCGGACGTCATGTCCAAGTGGGTCTTCGTCCCGGGTTACTACCAGGGCAAGAGCCCGTGGGGCATCTACGTCGGTAAGCAGGCCTTCACGCACTACGACTTCGACGTGTACGAGGACTACGACCGCGACTACGCGTTCGTGACCGTGTACAACGGCATCCAGCTCGGCGGTGGCACCGCCAAGCAGGTCTCGAAGGCTGACTGGGACAAGTACCAGGGTGTCAAGGACGCCAAGGACGTCGAGATCACCCGGGACGAGTTCCGCAAGTGCAAGCTCGACCCGACGTCGATCACGTCCTGCTGGGTCAAGCGTGGCAGCAAGTCCGAGAACGTCGGCCCGGACTACCCCGGCGCCGTCGTCGAGAAGAAGGAAGTCACGAAGGACGTCTACCAGGCGGCTCGTGTTGGCAAGGCCAACGGCGCCAAGTTCGGTGAGCCCGTCACCGAGATCGTGACCGACGCCGAGGCTGCCGCCTACAAGGCGAAGCAGGAGAAGGAGGCGGACAAGTACCCCGCCTCGGTGGTTCAGGACCCCCGTGGCAACTGGACCATCACCCACTACTACACCCAGCAGTGGGTCAAGCCGGGCACTGACACGAAGTTCTACAAGACCGTCTACATCATCGTCGAGGGTGTCGCCAAGGACGCCGGTCGTCTCGGTGACAACGTCGGCGGTCAGGGCTTCGCGTGGAACCAGCCCACCGGCAAGGACGTCCGCGTGTTCGGCTACCCGGCCGCGCCGCACCCCGACGGCCACAAGAACTACACCGGCATCACGCCGAAGTGGTGCTACGGCAAGACCACGAAGAAGCTGGTTGGTTCGGCCGCCAAGAAGATCGAGGAGCACGTCGCGCTCAAGTGCGCGATGACCGAGGGCGCCGACGGTGGCCCTTGGCTCCTCAAGTACAGCAACTCCAAGCGTCTCGGTTACGTGAACGGTGTCACGAGCACCTTCAACGACCAGGACGGCAACAACCGTGTTGACTACATCTCCTCGCCGTACTTCGACGGTGAGACCAACACGGTGTACAAGGCCGCTGCGAACGTGTGGTCCGGCAAGATCCTCTAAGCAGTAGCTGTCGGCGACCGGCTCAACGCTGATCGTCACCCTGTTCTACCCGAAGGGCCCGGCATCGCCGGGCCCTTCGGCGTTCCCGGCCCGAATCTGAAGGCGTTTTGACGCACGGGACGCGCAGACGGTGCCATCAAGGCGATGTGATCTGCATCACACCCACCGAACAGCCCTCGACTTGATCGACACTCGCGGCTCGACTGCCCCACTGACAACACGCTTATGTTGATCTGCAAAGACGCCGCCAAGGCCGACCCCACCGGCATACCGCGCTTCACTTCCTTAAACATCACAGAACGATCACGCCCGGCTTATCGCATCTTTTCCTGCCAAAGCAGCTACCCGAGCTCAAGATCGACACTGTATGTTCCTGGCTATCCCTTTACTGACGCATGGGACGCAAGAAGCGTTCCACGACAGCGCAAGGAGTTACCTTGAAGCGCATCCTCCTCCCCGCCGGTGGTGCCGTTCTGGCCACCGGTCTCCTGGCCGCCGGCCTCGCCGGTACCGCCCAGGCCACCGACACCGTCACGGACGCCGCTCTGGCGAAGAGCCAGGCCGACGCCGCGGCGATCGTCGACTTCTGGACCAAGTCCGACAACGCTGCCCTGAAGCAGGCCACGGCCTACTACTGGGACGCCAAGGCTGTTGACAAGGTCGTCTCCAAGGGCGGCTACGTCGCGGACGGCAAGCCGGGTCAGTCCGAGCCCATCGGCGCTGAGAAGAAGGTCGCGGTCAAGTCGCAGAACGTGAACCTGCCGAAGACCATCGGCAAGGTGTTCTTCGAGGACCGCTCCGGCAACCTGCGTTGGTGCTCGGGCACGTCGATCCAGTCGAAGTACCACAACCTGGTCGCCACGGCCGGTCACTGTGTCTACGACATCGACAAGAACGACGAGATGGTCTCCCGTTGGGTCTTCGTCCCGGGTTACTACCAGGGCAAGGCGCCTTACGGCATCTACGTGGGTAAGCAGGCCTTCACCCACTACGACTTCAGCGTGTACGAGGACTTCGACCGCGACTACGCCTTCGTCACCGTTTACAACGGCATCGGTGGCCAGGCCAACTCGTCGAAGAAGGTCAGCATCGCTGACTACAAGGCCTACAACGGGGCCAAGTACAGCAAGCAGGTCGAGGTCACCAAGGACGAGTTCGACAAGGGCATCCTTGACCCGAACGCGGTGCAGTACTACTCCGTCGACCCGGCTGCGGCCGCCGAGAAGACCGGTCCGGACTTCGCTGGTGCCGTCGTCGAGAAGAACGAGGTCGTCAAGGGCGTCTACGACTCGGCTCCGGTTGGCAAGGCCAACGGCGCCAAGTTCGGCGAGCCCGTGACCGAGGTTGTGACCGAGGCCCAGGCCCAGGCTTACAAGAACTCCAAGGCGGGCATCAACGGCGCGAAGTGGCCGGGCGAGGTGGCGAAGGACGCCGCTGGCAACTGGACCATCACGCACTACTACACCCAGCAGTGGTGGAAGCCGGGCAAGGTCACGAAGTACATCCGTACCGACTACTTCGTCGTCTCCCACGACCTCAAGGACGTCGGTCGCCTCGGTGACGTCGTCGGCGGGCAGGGCTTCGCGTACAACCAGAAGACCGGTCAGTACGTCCGGACCTTCGGCTACCCGTACGCTGCGCACCCCGACGGCAGCAAGCCCTACACCGGCGTTACGCCGAAGTGGTGCTACGGCAAGACCGGCTCCAAGGCCACCAAGGTCGCCTCGCTGAAGATCGAGGAGCACATCTCGCTGAAGTGCGCCGTCACCGGCGGCTACAACGGCGCCCCGTGGCTCCTCAAGTACAGCAACGCCAAGCGCCTCGGCTACGTCAACGGCGTGACCAGCGTTCTGTACGACACGGACAGCAACGACCGCTGGGACTACATGTCCTCGCCGTACTTCGACGGTGAGACCAACGCGGTTTACACCGCTGCGGCCAACGTGTGGTCGGGCAACCTCACCCCGCTTCCCAAGTAAGTCGGAGTGATCCCTGAGCCGGGGGTCCAAACCTCAGCTCAAACCTAGCTTCACCTGAAGGGCTCGGCCTTAGGCCGGGCCCTTCAGTATTTTCCGGCGAAATTCGAAAAGTTCTGTTACCAGAGCGACCAAAGGGCCGATAGGGTCTTTACACCCTTTTTGTTAACGTTGTGGAGCCTTCCGTGAAGCGCCTGCTCATCCCCCTCGCCGCCGCCAGCCTGAGTGCAGCCGCCTTGACCCTGCCCGCCAACGCCGCCCCCAGCTGGGTGACGGACCCTCTCGCCCCCAAGCCCTCCGAGGCGTACAGCAACGCCTACTTCTGGCTCGACGCCAACGGAGCCGCGCTCCGCAAGGCCACCCAGTACCACTGGGACGCCAAGCAGATCTCCAAGATCGTCGCGACCGGGGCCAAGGCCCCCGACGACGGCAAGCCCGGTATGACCGCGCCCACAAGCGCGCCCGCCGCCTCCAAGTCCGGCAACGTCAACCTGCCCAAGACGATCGGCAAGGTCTTCTTCCTCGACCACGCCGGCAACTACCGCTGGTGCTCGGCCACCTCGATCCAGTCCAGGCACCGCAACCTGGTCGCCACCGCGGGCCACTGCGTCTACGAGAACGGCAAGGACGTCTTCTCCAAGTGGGTCTTCGTGCCCGGCTACTACCAGGGCAGGGCCCCCTGGGGCGTCTTCGCGGGCGCGTACGCGTTCACCACCTACGACCTCGACACCTACGACGACTACGACGGCGACTTCGCCTTCGTCGCGGTGCACAACGGCTTCACCCTCCCAGGCGAGAAGCAGGTCACGAAGCGCGAGTTCCAGGAGTGGGCGGGCGACAAGTGGATCAAGCCGCGTGAGATCGACGCCAAGGACTTCGCCAAGTGCGTGCTGAACCTGGGCGAGTGCTGGTCGGAGGGTGAGGACAAGCCGGCCGACCTCGTGGGCCCCGAGTACCCCGGCGCCGTGCTGGAGAAGGTGGAAGTCGACGACAAGGCGTACCAGGACGCGAAGACCGGCAGGGGCCAGGGCTTCAAGTTCGGCGAGCCGGTGACGGAGAACGTCACCAAGGACCAGTCGGACGCGTACAAGGGCCTGGGCAAGAAGGGAACCGACGCGGTCGGCAACTACACCATCACCCACTACTACACGCAGAAGTGGGTCAAGCCCGGCACGTCCCGGAAGTACTACATGGCGGAGTACATCATCGGCATCGCCAAGGACATGGGACCGCTCGGTGACGCCGTCGGCGGCCAGGGCGTCGCCTGGAACCAGCCGATGGGTCAGAAGGTCACCGCGTTCGGCTACCCCGGCGACCCGCACCCCGACGGCGACAAGCCCTACACCGGCGTGACGCCGAAGTGGTGCTCCGGCAAGACCGGCACGAAGACCTACCAGGTCAACACCTTCAAGGTCGAGACCCACCAGGTGCTCAAGTGCTCGATGACCGGCGGCGCGGACGGCGGCCCCTGGCTGCTCAAGTATGACAACAACAAGCGCACCGGCTACGTCAACGGCGTGACCAGCATGTTCCACGACCAGGACGGCAACGGCCGGGTCGACTTCATCAGCTCGGCCTACTTCGACGGCGAGACCGCCGACGTCTACAACAAGGCGAACTACGCCGAGACCGGGAAGATCGTCGGCCCGAACGGCGAAATGCTCAAGTAACCCGGACCGATCTCACAGATCGTCCGGACGCAACACCCTGAGCCTGCTGACCTCCTGGAGCCTTACCAGGCCCCGATCGTTGGTCAGCAGGCTCGCGTCATGTTCCATCGCCGATGCCGCGATGAGCACGTCCGTACGCCACCCTTCCTTACCTTTGGACCGCGCCGACGCATTGAGCGTGGAATAAGCGGCAGCGGTCCGGGTCGTGAACCCGACCACGAAGAGTTTGCTGATGAGACCAGCGAGAGTGTCGGCCCGACGCTTAACGCTCTCGGATGACTTCGTCGATGTCGGCCGCGAATTCCGGATCCGCGCCGAACTGGTCGAACCACTGCATGAGCAGATGTCCCGTGGGCTGATCAGGGAACACCGGTCGCGGGACAGGCATCAGCACAGCCGCTGGACGCCCCCCTCGGGTGATGGTGATCTGTTCACCCGCCTCGACACGGTCGATCAGCCGGGACAAGGTCTTGCCTGCTTCGGCGACCCCCACCGTTGCGGAATGACCGGAGTCCGCCGGAAGAGCACCCGTGGTCACGCGGGCGCGAGTTCCGCGTTCAGCGCCATCACCGCGCGCTCGCGCTTGTACGGCTCCAGCCGCCTGCGCAGGTCGGCCACGTACGACCGGGACCTCGCCGACTGCAGCTCCCCCGCCAGCGCCAGCGCCTGGGCGGCCGTGGTACAGGCCTCCTCCAGCTCGCCGCACTGTAATAACCCGGCCGCCAGTAACGACAGGTTGAACATGCGGCCCCGGACGTAGCGGTTGTCCATGTCGAGGGAGCGCCTGGCCTGCCGGACGACCCGCTCCCCCTCCCCCAGGTCGCGGAAGCAGTGCGCGAACTTGGCCGACAGGTACGCCTCGTCGAAGTAGCTCAGCCACGCCGGTTCCGCGCCGGGCTCGCGTGCGTCGAAGGCCAGCTCGGCCTGGTGCAGCGAGGTGCCGCAGGAGCGCGCGTCGCCGAGGCCGGCGTGCGCGTGCGCCTCCAGGACGTGGCTGGACGCCAGCAGGGTCGGGACGTTCGCCCGTTCAGCCGAGAGCGCGGCGGCTCTGGCCAGGTCGAGGGCGTGGGCCGGCTGGCCCATGTAGATCGCCTGGTGCGCCATGCCCGCGAGGATCTCGGCGCCCAGCGCGTGGTCGTCGGCCCCCCTGGCCAGGCGCAGCGCCTGGATGAGGTAGCGCTGGGCGAGCCCGTGCTGCTCCAGGTCGTAGGCCATCCAGCCGGCCAACCGGGTCAGCTCGGCGGCGGCCGCCGCCAGTTGCCGGCCGGCGGCCTCGCCGTATGTGCCGTCCTTGAGCAGCGGTGAGACGGCCGTGTCGAGGTACTTGACCACGAACGAGCGGACCCTCCCGCTGCCGAACCGGTTGTCGAGCTCTCCGAACGCGCGGGTGACCTCGTGGATGGCGGTGATGTCCGCCTTGCCCACGCGGCGGCCGCCCGTGCCGCCGACCCGCCCCTCCGCCGGGGACGTCAGCCAGCGCACGGCCCCGACGGACCCTGCCCCTATCGCGAACGTCGAGTCGACGAGGAACTGCCGTCTTTCCATGTCCGCCCGCCACAGCGCCGTCACGGTCGAGACCCCCTCCTGCCACGTGTGCGGGAACACCTGCCCGAGATCGAGGGGTGTCCTGATGGCCGGCATGCCCAGGTCGTCAGTGGTGATCGGCCTGCCCAGCCGGAGCGCGAAGATCTCGGTAAGGAGGCATGGCACCGGATCTCGCGGCCGCTGACCACCGATCCAGCGCAGCACGGAGCTGTGGTCGTACTTGAGGCCGGGAGTGCCTCGCGCGGCTCCCAGATCGACGAGGCGCCTGGCCAGCCCCTTGTGTGAGAAGGCCGCCTCCGCGATGAGCTGCTGTAGCAGCCGGTTGGGCTGGCGTTCCATCGCTCACCTCGCCACAGGTGTCGGTGCCCGCTGTCCTTACAGAGAGCTTCTGTTATACCACTAAGAGTAACCTAATGGTGACCGTTACATGACGATCCCTTGACGAGGGAGCGAAGGCGTCAGAGGCGGGCGACCCCGTCGGCGCGGGCCTGGGCGGCCACGGCGGCGACCACCGCGGGGGCGACGCGCTTGTCGAACGGGCTGGGGATGACGTAGTCGGCCGCGAGGTCGTCGCCCACGACGCCGGCGAGCGCGTCGGCCGCCGCCACCTTCATGTTCTCGGTGATCGTGGTGGCCCTGACGTCGAGCGCGCCGCGGAACACGCCGGGGAAGGCCAGCACGTTGTTGATCTGGTTGGGGAAGTCGGAGCGGCCGGTGGCGACCACCTTGGCGTGCCGGGCGGCCACCGACGGGAGCACCTCGGGCGTCGGGTTGGACAGCGCGAACACGATCGAGTCGGGGGCCATCGACGCGATGGCGGCCTCGGAGACGGTCGAGCCCGACAGGCCCACGAACACGTCGGCGCCCGCCAGCGCCTCCTCGGTCGAGCCGGTGTGGTGGGCGCGGTTGGTGTCGCGCGCCAGGGCCTCCTTGACGGGGTTCAGCCCCTCCCTGCCGGAGTAGATCATGCCCTTGGAGTCGGAGACCGCGATGTCGCCGATGCCCGCTTCCAGCAGGATCCTGGTGACGGCCACGCCCGACGCGCCGGCTCCGGCGACGACGGCGCGCAGGTCGCCGAGCGGCCGGCCGGTCAGCCGGGCCGCGTTCTGCAGCGCGGCGAGCACCACGATGGCGGTGCCGTGCTGGTCGTCATGGAAGACGGGGATGTCGAGCAGGGTGCGCAGCCGATCTTCGACCTCGAAGCAGCGGGGCGCGCTGATGTCCTCCAGGTTGATGCCGCCGAACGAGGGCGCGAGCCGCACCACGGTCTCGACGAGCTCGTCGACGTCCGTGCAGTCGAGGCAGATCGGGACGGCGTCGACGTTGGCGAACTCCTTGAACAGCAGCGCCTTGCCCTCCATGACCGGCATGGCGGCCGACGGGCCGATGTCGCCCAGGCCGAGCACGGCGGTGCCGTCGGAGACGACGGCGACCACGTTGGAGACCCAGGTGTAGTCGGCGGCCAGGGCCGGATTCTCGGCGATGGCGGTGCAGACGCGGGCGACGCCGGGCGTGTAGGCGAGCGACAGGTCGTCGGCGTCGCGCACCGGAATGGTGGAGCGGACCTCGAGCTTGCCGCCGCGGTGCAGCGCGAACGCGGGATCGGCGTCGAGAGAGGAAGAAGCGGGTGTGGTAGCCACAGAGACCCCAGTAATCGTCGGACGGAAGACCTTCGGCAGACGGGCGCGGGAGGCCTGGCTTCGGTAGCCGCCAGGTTCACCTCGACGATCGTCTCGTGAGGGTGTACGGGGGTCACCCGTTGCCTCATATTGTCACATGGTGAGACGACGATGGTGTCGGAGCCGACGCCGTTCCGTTGACGCATTGTTAATTGCCAGATGACAGAGCGCCTCGAACGGCCATCTAAACTTCACAAAACCCGTCTTTCGTGGCAAAGCACTTCGAGGAGGCCGCACATGGCCCTCAGTACTACGAGCCGCCGTGGCTACGTCGCCTGCGCGCTCGCACTGACCGCCGCTCTCGCGCTGAGTGCGTGCGGTAGCGGAGGTGGAGGCTCGACCTCAGCCTCCACCAACACCGCAGGTGGCGTGAAGCTGGTGCATCCCGGCAAGCTCACGGTCTGCACGAACATCCCGTACGAGCCGTTCCAGTTCAAGGACGGGAGCGGCAAGATCGTCGGCTTCGACGTCGACATCGTGGACCTGGCAGCCAAGAAGCTGGGCGTCACGCAGGACATCGTCGACATCGACTTCGCGGTCATCAAGAGTGGCGCCGCCATGGCCGCCGGCAAGTGCGACGTGGCCGCCGCCGGCATGACGATCACTCCGGAGCGCAAGCAGAACATCGACTTCTCCGAGCCGTACTTCGACGCCACGCAGGCGCTGCTGGCCAAGAAGGGCACGGGCGCCAAGTCGCTGGACGACGTCAAGGCGAAGAGCCTGAAGCTCGGCGCGCAGGCCAGCACCACCGGCCTCGAGTACGTCAAGAAGCAGGGCCTCAACCCGACCGAGTACGCCGACTCGGCCAAGGAGCTCCTGGCCCTGCAGGCCGGGCAGGCGGACGTGATCGTCCAGGACCTGCCCGTGGTGCTCACCTGGCTGAAGAAGCCCGACATCGCCGCCAAGTTCGAGATGATCGCCAGCCTCAACACCGGCGAGCAGTACGGCGTCGGCCTGAAGAAGGGCTCCGACCCCACCCTGCTCAAGACGATCAACGACTCGATCACCCAGGCCAAGTCCGACGGCACCTACGAGAAGATCTACGTGAAGTGGTTCGGCAAGAAGCCCGGCGAGCTGGGCTGATCCATGGCCGACCAGCCGAAGACGGCTGAGCCTGCCCGCGCCAGGCTCAGCCCTCGGAAGAAGCAGCAGATCAGCCGGGGCATCCAGTACGCCGTCCTGGTCGTCGCACTCATCGCCGTGGTGGTGTGGACCGACTGGGGCGGCCTGGCGCAGAACTTCGCCAAGCCCGACGTGGCGCAGAAGGCGCTGCCCGAGCTGTTCACCATCGCCCTGCGGAACACGATCATCTACACCGTCAGCGGGTTCGTCTTCGCGTTCGTGGTCGGCCTGGTGCTGGCGCTCATGCGACTGTCGCCGGTCCGGCCCTACCGCTGGATCGCGATCGTCTACATCGAGATCTTCCGTGGCCTGCCGGCGCTGCTGATCTTCATCATGATCACCTTCCTGCCGCTGGCGTTGCCCGGCTTCCAGGTGCCCTTCGGCACCTACGGCCAGGTCGCCCTCGGCCTCGGCGTGATCGGGGCGGCCTATCAGGCGGAGGTGTTCCGCGCGGGGCTGCAGGCCGTCCCCAAGGGGCAGACCGAGGCCGCCAGGTCGCTGGGCATGTCCGCCACCCGCGCCCAGTTCAGCGTGGTGATCCCGCAGGCCCTCCGCTTGGTCATCCCGCCGACCACCAACCAGTTCGTGGCCCTGCTCAAGGACTCCTCGCTGGTACTCTTCCTCGGCGTGTCCAGTGAGTACGTGGAGCTGGCCAAGTTCGGCAACGACCTGGCCTCCCAGTACGCCAACGCCACGCCCATCATGGTCGCGGGCATCACGTACCTGATCGTCACCATCCCGCTGGGCTACCTCGCGACCCGGCTGGAGAAGCGCAAGGGGATGGGCCGATGACGCACGCCATCGAGATCAGGGACCTGCACAAGCACTTCGGCGCGAACGAGGTCCTCAAGGGGATCGACGTCACGGTCGAGCCGGGTCAGGTGGTCTGCGTGATCGGGCCGTCCGGGTCCGGCAAGTCCACGCTGCTGCGCTGCGTGAACCTGCTCGAGGAGCCGACCAAGGGCAGCGTGCTCGTCCAGGGTGTCGAGGTCAGCCACCCCGACGCGGACATCGACGCCGTCAGGCGCCGCATCGGCATGGTGTTCCAGCAGTTCAACCTGTTCCCGCACATGACGGCCCTGCAGAACGTCATGATCGCCCAGCGCCGGGTGCTGAAGCGGGGCAAGCGGGAGGCCGAGGTCGTCGCCAGGGAGAACCTGGAGAAGGTCGGCGTGGGCGCCAAGTGCGACGCCTACCCCGGCCAGCTGTCCGGCGGGCAGCAGCAGCGGGTCGCCATCGCCAGGGCACTGGCCATGAACCCCGACCTGATGCTCTTCGACGAGCCGACCTCGGCGCTCGACCCGGAGCTGGTCGGCGACGTCCTCACCGTCATGCGCAAGCTGGCGGAGGAGGGGATGACCATGCTGGTGGTCACGCACGAGATGGGCTTCGCGCGTGAGGTGGCCGACCGGGTGGTGTTCATGGACGGCGGCGTCATCGTCGAGGACGGCCCGCCCGCCCAGGTGATCGGCGATCCCCAGCACGAGAGGACCCGCTCGTTCCTCAGGCGGGTCCTGCATCCGGAGGAGTGACCGGCCGTCCGGCTGACGCGCGACGGCGGGGGCCCCGGATGCCGGGCGCCCCCGCGGTCGCGTGTAATACTCCTGCATGGACCTGACCTCTTACGCGGAGTGGGCCGTCCGCCTGGTCAACGACCCCGACCCGCCGCCGGAGCTCCGCGGGCTCCGCGACGAGCTGGTCGCCGTGTTCGCCTCGGCCGACGAGGACACGCTGGTGGCCAGGCTGAACGCGCTGCTCGTGCGCTACCCGGTACGTCCGCAGCTCTCGGGGCACGACGGCCAGCGCTGGCACCTGCATCTGGCCGACGACTCCGCCGCCTGTGCCGTCATGGGCCTGGCCGCGGTGGTCGCCGAGCTGGGCGCAGACAGGCTCGGACGCTGCCAGGACGCCCGCTGCTCGCGCGCCTTCCTGGACACCTCCTCCAACCGCTCCCGCCGCTACTGCTCGGCGCGCTGTGCCAGCCGGGCCAACGTCGCCGCCTACCGGGCCCGGCGGAGCAACGGCCAGTAGCGCAGCACCACCCGCCCGACGATGTCTTCGACCGGGCCGAAGTCCCAGCTGTCGCGCCGGCCGCTGGCCCGTTGGTTGTCACTCTCCAGCCACCAGCCCTCCTTGCTGTGCCACTGCGCCCGTTTCACGATGAGCCGGTCGGGATCGTCCGGGAGCCTGGCGACGACGAGGTCTCCCGGGTGGACGGTGGCGCCTCTCCAGACGAAGAGCCAGTCACCGGGAACCAGCGCGGGAAGCATCGAGTCCCCCTCGACACGCACTCTCATGGGCTGTGACCCCCTCCTCCGCAGGCGTTTGGACACGAGTAAGGTCGGATGTGGACCAAGCTGATTCAGCATCAAGGAAGGACTTTCTGATGCTCGCACGACTGCTACGACCCAAGCATGTCGCTTCCGCCCACTGCGACCTGCCCTGTGGGGTTTACGACCCGGCCCAGGCCCGCATCGAGGCGGAGTCGGTCAAGGCGATCATGGAGAAGTACGCGGGCAACGAGGACCCTGTCTTCCGTGCCCGCGCGGTCACGATCAAGGAGGAGCGCGCCGAGCTCGTCAAGCACCACCTGTGGGTGTTGTGGACCGACTACTTCAAGCCGCCGCACCTCGAGCAGTACCCCCAGCTCCACCAGCTCTTCTGGGACGCCACGAAGCTGGCCGGCGCCGCCGGCGCCAAGGGCACGGTCGACGTCGCCAAGGCGGAGGACCTGCTGGGCAAGATCGACGAAATCGCCAAGATTTTCTGGGAGACCAAGGCCGCCTAAAACGGCACATTAGGCTCTGTGCGGTGGGAATCCGCGCAGAGCCTTTTCCGTTGATGGCGAGTCTGAATCAGCCAACCACCTCCCAGGGGCGGTAAGTTGCAGTCAGCGTCGTGTATGCGAGGAGGAACGTGACCGAGGACACCGAGACGCGTACGGAAGGCGGGTCCAGCATCCGCGACATGGTGAGCATCAGGCTCCCGGCCGCGAGCGCCTACCTGTCCGTACTGCGTACGGCTACCGCCGGGCTGGCCGCGCGGCTTGACTTCACGCTGGACGAGATCGAGGATCTGCGGATCGCGGTCGACGAGGCGTGCGCCATGCTGCTGAGCGAAGCGGTGCCGGGCACCGATCTGACCGCCGAGTTCGAGCTGACCGGGCATGAGATGCAGGTCAGGGTCGAGGTGGCGACGGTCGGCAGCTCCGCGCCGAAGCGCGACGACTTCGCCTGGATGGTGCTGACCGCGCTGGCCGACGACGTCGACGCGGTAACCGACTCCCCCGACCGCATGGCGATCGTCCTGCATAAGCGCCGAGGCGCGGCGAGGCCGGCGTGACGGAAAGGACTGGAGCCATGGCCACCAGCGAACACGCCGTGCCCGACAGGGTGCGTGCCCGCATGCTCTTCGCCGAGCTGGCCGAGCTGGGTCCCGGGGAGCCGCGCCGCCAGCGCATCAGGGATGAGCTGGTGGAGCTGCACCTTCCCCTGGTCGAGTACCTGGCCCGTCGCTTCCGCAACCGGGGCGAGTGGCTCGACGACCTCACCCAGGTCGCCACCATCGGTCTGATCAAGTCAATCGACCGCTTCGATCTCAACCGGGGCGTGGAGTTCTCCACCTATGCCACGCCGACCATCGTGGGCGAGATCAAGCGGCACTTCCGCGACAAGGGCTGGGCGGTGCGCGTGCCGCGCCGCCTGCAGGAGCTCAAGCTCTCGCTGACCAAGGCGATCAGCGAGCTGTCGCAGCGTGAGGGGCGCGCGCCGACCGTCGCCGAGCTGGCCACGTACCTGAAGATGACCGAGGAAGAGGTGCTGGAGGGCCTTGAGTCGGCCAACGCCTACTCGACGGTCTCACTCGACGCGCCCGACTCCGGCGACGACGACGCGCCGGCGGTCTCCGACTCACTGGGCATCGTCGACGAGTCGCTGGAGGGGGTCGAGTACCGCGAGTCGCTCAAGCCGCTGCTCGAGCGCCTGCCGCCGCGGGAGAAGCGCATCCTGCTGCTGCGGTTCTTCGGCAACATGACCCAGTCGCAGATCGCCACCGAGCTGGGCATCTCGCAGATGCACGTCTCGCGGCTGCTGGCCCGCACGCTGGCCCAGCTGCGCGAGGGTCTGACGGCGGAAGACTAGTCGTCGCCGTAGAGGGCGGTGGTGGTGGGAGGCGCGAGGAGCGTGCCGAGCCCGACGAGGGCGACCACGATCAGCGGGATCCCGATGAGCGGCTTGTCCGACTGGATGAGCGTGATCGCCACCGGGATCATGAAGATCTGGGCCAGCACGCCCGGCGACCGCCCCCACCGCTCCACCCGGAACAACCCGCCCCCCGCGACCCAGAGCAGCCCGGCCCCGATCAGCACCCCGAACGCGGCTTCGGCGAGCGCGCTGGTGAGATTCTCGGGCTTGCCGAGCAAGGTCTCCACCGCCACGTAGAGGCCCAGACCGAGCGCCACCAGCCCTTCCAGGGCGACGACGGCGGCGGCGATGATCAGAGTAAGCGGACGCTGGGACACACCCGGAACCCTATCCGCCCAGCGCTCCGGCCCGTGCTCCGCCTTCGTATGATCCACCATGAACGTGGTCCCGACCCGGGAGGCATGGATGCGTCGCTGGTGTGTCGCCCTTCCCGTGCTGGCACTGGCCGCCGCGGGATGTACGCAGACGCCCAGGTCGTCGCCGATTCCCGCCGCCGCCCCGAGCCAGGAGGTGACGTACGGGACCCAGGTGCCGCTGCCGGAGATGGCGCGGACGGCCACGCTCGGGCCTGTGGCCGCTTCCCCGCGTGAGTGCGTGCCTCCCTCACTGAAGGTCGACCAGATGCGGCCGGTACGCGGCTCCGGTTGGACGACGCTCTCGACCGACCCCGCGTCCAAGCGGTTCGAGCATCCCTCCGTCGCCCCCGACGGGGCGGTCTGGGTGCAGTCGTGGCGGCGGCTAGACGGCCTCAGCGAGGTCCGCCGCTGGGACGGACGGGCCTGGCGGGGCTTCCCCCGGCAGCCCATCGGGCCGGGCAGCTTCGACGGCGTGTACGCACTGGTCGCCGACTCAGCGGGAAGGGCCTGGGCGGCCGGCGTGACCGCGCCGAGCGCCGAGGAGACGGGCACCGGGATCCAGCGCGCGTTCCTCGGCACGTTCGAGGACGGACGGTGGCGGGACGTGGTGTTCACCAGCCCGGAGGCGCGCGGGCTCAGCTGGAGCGATGTCATCACCGGCGGCCCCGGAACGGTTGCCATCGGGCAGGTCCTCCTGCTGCAGGAGGGCGGAGTCTGGCACAGCCACCGCATGCCCGAGGGGACCGCGATCACCGCGGTGGACGGCGCGGGGGAGAACGTCTGGGTCCTGCTCAGAGGAGAGGGCCGCGACGCGGTGCTGCGCCGCGAGGGCCGCGACTGGCGGCGTCTGGACCTGCCCAAGCCCGGCGGGCGAGCGCTCGGCAGCTCTCCGGACTTCGTCCTGACCGATGTGGCGGTGGCGGGCCGGGATGACGCCTGGGTGGTCGGCTACGCGGGCTGGGACATGGACAACGAGGACTACGAGGACCAGCCGCGGCGCAGCCGCCCCGTGCTGTTGCACTGGAACGGATCATCCTGGCGGTGCTCCTGGGGCCCGATGCACCGGACGTTCGAGCAAGCCGAACTCGACGGCAGAGGCGGCCTGTGGGTGCTCTCGGACGAGGAGTACAAGGCGGACGAGCTGTGGCATCTTTCCGGCGAACGCTGGACCAGGGAACGGCTACCCGCCGCGAAGGGACGGCACGCGTACTCGATCCAGCTGGTGCGGCGGCCGGGGTCCGACGAGGTGTACGCCATCGGGTTCCTCAGCAAGGAACTCGACATGGACGGCACAGATGACCCGAACGGAATCGCGGCGCTCTGGCGTACAAAGTCCTGATTAGGTCGGATATCCATCATGGATACGCTGGTGTCATGCGCGCGATGCTCCTGGTCAATCCCAAGGCCACGACCACGAACACCCGGACGCGTGACGTGCTGATCCGGGCGCTCGGCGCCGCCGTCGAGTTGACCGTGGAGGAGACCGGGTACCGGGGGCACGCGGCGTCACTCGCCGGCACCGCGCGGGCCAAGGGCTACGACATGGTGGCCGTGCTCGGCGGCGACGGAACGATCAACGAGACCGTCAACGGGCTGCTCACCGCCGTCGGCGACGAGGGCGACGAGGAGAACCCCAGCGCCCACCGTCCCACGCTGGCGGTCATCCCCGGCGGCAGCGCGAACGTGTTCGCGCGGGCCCTCGGCCTTCCGAACGATCCCGTCGAGGCGACGGGCGCGGTACTGGAGGCGTTGCGCGACGGGCGGCGCAGGACCGTGGGCCTGGGGCAGGCGCTCTGGGAGGGCCAGAGCCGGTACTTCACCTTCTGCTCGGGGTTGGGGTACGACGCGGAGGTCGTCCGGGCAGTGGAGGGGTTGCGCGGTACGGGGCGGAAGGCCACTCCCGCCCGCTACGTGAACACCGCGCTGCGGCACTACCTCGCCACCGACAAGCGGCAGCCGGCCATGACGCTGACCGGGCCGGGCATCCCCACGGTCGAGGGGGTGTTCATGGCGATCATCTCCAACACCTCACCCTGGACGTACGTCGGCGCCCACCCCGTCAGGCCCACGCCGTGGGCGAGTTTCGAGACCGGGCTCGACCTGTTGGGGCTCAAGCGCATGGGGCTGGTCTCGCTGACGACCCTGATCCGGCAGATTCTCACGGAGAGTGACAGCCTTCCGGCCGGCCGGCACCTGGTGCAGCTGCATGACGAGGCCGAGTTCACCCTCTCCGCCGACCGGCCGCTGGCCTTCCAGCTGGACGGGGACTACCTGGGAGAACGGGAGTCCGTCACATTTCGCTCTACACCGAACGCATTACAAGTTCTGGTCTAGCCGGTTACATTCGGTCATTGTGTGACGCATCCGACATCTATCTAGGCCAAAACTTCGGGCCAACCCTCTTGCGTGCACTCTCCGTGGCTGACAGGCTCAAGACTGACGTCGGAACGTAGGACCTTTAACCAAACCCCAAGGTCGTTCCGGCGATCAGCGGACAACCCCGGTCCCACAAAGGATCCGGGGAGTTGTCTGACTGAGTTAGTGAAAGTCTTCACAAAGCAGTAGCCGCACGGAGCCCACCAACGGCTCCATCTACTAAGGAGTGGACGCATGGACTGGCGCCACCGAGCTGCCTGCCGTGACGTGGACCCCGAGCTGTTCTTCCCGATCGGCAACACCGGCCCCGCTCTCCTGCAGATCGAGGAGGCCAAGCAGGTCTGCCGGTCGTGCCCGGCCGTCGAGGCGTGCCTGAAGTGGGCGCTGGAGTCCGGACAGGACGCCGGTGTCTGGGGCGGCCTCAGCGAGGACGAGCGTCGCGCGCTCAAGCGCCGCACCGCTCGCGCCCGCGCCCGCGCCACCGCCTGACCCCTTCCCGAGTGAGCCGACCAGCCTGGCGTGACGCGTTCTCCGCCAGGACCGCGCCGCGTCCTGACGGGACGCGGCGTTCAGGCTGACGGAAGCGGGATCGCGAGCGTGGCCTCGGTACCCCCACCCACCCGCGGCTCGATGGACAGCTTGCCGGAGAGTTCCCCCTCCACCAGGGTGCGCACGATCTGCAGGCCGAGGTTGGTGGAGCTGTCGAGCTCGAAGCCGTCGGGCAGGCCCTGACCGTCGTCCCAGACGGCCACGCGCAGCCGGTCGCTCTCGGGCTGCACCACCACCTGGATCCGCTTGGGACGTCCGTGCTGGAGGGCGTTCTGCAGCAGCTCAGTGAGGGCCATCGCGAGCGGGGTGGCGATCAGCGAAGGCAGCACCCCGAACGCGCCCACCCGGCGCGGCGTGACAGCCGCCTCCGGCGCCGACACCTCCCCGGCCATCGCGATCACGCGGTCGGCGATGTCGTCGAAGTCCACGAACTCCTCCGGCGTGTGGGAGAGCGTCTCGTGCACGATCGCGATCGAGCCGACCCGCCGTACCGCCTCCTCCAGCGCCTCACGCCCCTCGGGGACGCGCAGCCGCCGCGCCTGCAACCGCAGCAGCGCCGCCACGGTCTGCAGGTTGTTCTTGACCCGGTGGTGGATCTCGCGGATCGTGGCGTCCTTGGTCATCAGCTCGCGCTCACGCCGCCGCAGCTCGGTCACGTCGCGGATGAGCACCAGCGCGCCGATGCGCCCGCCACCGACGATCAGCGGGATCGCGCGGAGCTGGACGATCGTGCCGCCCGACTCGACTTCGGTCTCCTTGGCCGCGCGGCCGCTCGCGACGATCATCAGGTCTTCGTTGATCGGCTCATCGGAGTAGCAGAGGGTCGCGGTCACCCGTCCGAGCTCGGCGCCGACCAGGTCGGCGTGCAGGCCGAGCCGGCGGTAGGCCGACAGCGCGTTCGGCGAGGCGTAGGTCACCCGGCCCGCCCTGTCGAGCCTGAGCAGGCCGTCGCCGACGCGCGGCGAGCGGACCAGGATCGGCTCCTCGCCGGAGAACGGGAAGCGCCCCTCCGCCACCATCTGCGCCAGGTCGGAGGCGCTCTGCAGGTAGGTCAGCTCCAGGCGCGACGGGGTGCGGGCCGACGACAGGTTGGTGGAGCGCTGGATCACGCCGATCAGGCGGCCCTCGCCGCTGGTGATCGCGCGCCGCACCGGGATGGTCTCCTCGCGGACGGGCACGCCGCTGGACCAGTCGGGGTCGCCCTCTCGGCAGATGCGCCGCTCGTCCCAGGCCGTGTCGATCAGGTGGCGCTCGCCCTTGGCCGCGACGGTGCCGACGACGTCGTCGTGGTAGACGGTGGGCCCGGTGGTGGGACGCATCTGCGCGATCGCGATCCAGCCGCCCTCGTCCAGCAGCGGCGCCCACAGGACGAGGTCGGCGAACGACAGGTCGGCCAGCAGCTGCCAGTCGGAGACCAGCGAGTGCAGCCAGTCAAGGTCCGCCGCGTCGAGCGCGGTGTGACGGACGACGAGGTCGCTGAGAGTCGGCACGAGTGCATCATGCGTGCTTTCCGCCGCGAGAACCAAACCGGCCCCCTGGCCCAGCGCCCAAGACGGACGCGATGGCGGGACTTCTGGCGCGGCTGCGTGCGCTCAACGGGCCTTTTTCGGGAATCTCACAAGGTGAGAAGCATCACAGAGGAGATGATCGATACGTTTCTCGAGACCGGCGGAGAAGCGGCACGGACCTCGATTGCCGCCGCGCACTCCGCTGTGTATATCCTTCGCAATCAGCCTGAGCTACCTGGAATCGTACGTGCCAGGGCGAGTGGGACTGCCGTGACGGGCCGCGCACTCGATCTGGAAACGGACGGCCCTCCCCCTGTGCGGTCCTGCCCGCAGTTGACCGCTCGGGCCAACCTGAGTTCCGATGATCTCGCGGTGACCAGACACGCCCTCACCGCCGTGGCAGAAGTGAAGGTGAGAGCGTGACAGACGACGGCCCGCGCGTACCGAAGTACTACGACGTGAAACGGAGCCTGCTCGAACTCACGAAGACGCTGTCTCCGGGCACCGCGCTGCCGCCCGAGCGGACCCTCGCCGTCCGGTTCGAGACCTCGCGCACCACGGTCCGGCAGGCGCTGACGGAGCTGGTCGTCGAGGGCCGGCTGCTGCGCATCCAGGGCAAGGGGACGTTCGTCGCCCAGCCCAAGGTGGCGCAGGTCCTCCAGCTCACGTCGTACATCGGCGACCTGCGCACGGCGGGCCTGGAGCCCGACACCAAGATCCTCGAGATCGGCTACGTCACGGCCGACGAGGCGCTCGCGCGGCGGCTGGCCATCAACCCGGGCGGGCGCGTGCTGCGCATCCACCGCCTGCGGCTGGCCAACGGCGAGCCCGTCTCCATCGACACGACCCACCTGTCGGCCCGCCGCTTCCCGAGGCTGCGCCGCGAGCTGGAGGTGCACTCCTCGCTGTACGAGACGCTGCACAACGCCTACAACGTGCGGCTGACGGACGCCGAGGAGATCATCGAGACGGTGCTGGCCACGCCGTACGACGCGAAGGCGCTGGGCGTGGACGTGGGCCTGCCCATGCTCCTGCTCACCCGCCACGCCTTCGACGCCGACGGCAACCCGGTGGAGTGGGCGCAGTCGCTGTACCGCGGCGACCGCTACAAGTTCGTCACCCGCCTGCGCCGCCCGTGAGTGACGCGCCTGCGCCCATGAGCGATCCGACGCCGCCCGCGAGGAACGCGCCTGCGCCCGTGAACCATCCGACGCCGCCCGTGAACCGCCTGTGAACGGCTCTAGCAGGCGGCCTCCGGTAGGGCGCAGATCTTCACGGTCATCTCCTCGGCCTGGGCGATCAGGCCGCGGAAGCGCTTGATCGGCAGGCTCTTCGACGGCCAGGCACTCTCCTCCACGATGTAGAGCGCGCTGCCCCTGCGCGTCGCCACCGCCTGCTCGCCGCTCTCGAAGAAGCGGCTCCCCGCCCGCAGCCCCTCGTCTCCCACGGCGAGGGGCTTGGTGAACCACCGGTAGTGGTCGTGGCCTCTCCCGACGTCCGCGCATCTCCTCAGGTCGGCGCGCAGGACGCGCAGGGCCTTCTTCGCGTGGGCGACGTCCTTGTAGACGACGAGTTGTTCGGACTTCCACCGGTCCTCTGCGCTGTAGGAGGCCGTCCTGGCCTCCAGGCGGCCGCTGTCGGCGCGGAGGCGGCGGAAGCAGGGGTTCAGCGCCAGCGGCACCGTCCTGGAGTCGCTCACCTGATAGGTCTCCCCCGGCTTCGCCGGCGGGTGGGACTCCAGGAACAGCGTGCCCTGAGGAATCCCGCCCGTCAGGCCCGTCCCCGCCAGTACCGCCGCGACAGCCACACTTAATGGCAGCATCTCTCACCCTCCCCGTTCTCATCCCATGAGATGCAAGACACCCCCAACTCGTTCGCCTATTTCGGGACTTATTAGCAAGGCGGGGTGATGATGCAGGCATGGCAAAGGCCCTCGAACAACCCGTCCCCGGCATCACCGTCGGCCACGCGCTGCTCGCCCGCGCCAACGGCGCGGCCCAGCCGGTGGACAGGATCGTGCACGACGGCGACACGATCAACATCGCGGCCGACGGCAACTTCGGCGTCCGCCTGCTCGGCGTGGACGCCCCCGAGGTCAGCTTCGAGCTGCCCCGCAACCCGAACTTCCCCGACTTCCCCAAGGGCTTCGTCGACATCGGCGACCCCGCCTGGACGACCTTCCTCACCGACCCGTTCGCCAAGGGCTACCAGGACCTCGAGCTGCGCTCCGCCCTGCGCGCCCACCTGCTGACCAGGCTGGGCCCGCAGACGGCCGCCAACCACGCCGCGCACGCGGCCCCCGCCACCCGCGCGCTCAAGGACATGATCAAGCTCGACATCACCGAGCAGGGCCTCGACGAGACCACCTTCAAGATCAGGCTGGCCTTCGCGCACGAGATCCTCGACCGGTACGGCCGGCTGCTCTGCTACGTCAACCGCGACCAGAAGCAGCCGCCGCGCCCGCCCGCCTACAACGAGCGGCTGCTGGCGGCCGGGCACGTCGTCCCGTACTTCATCTGGCCCAACGTGGACCCGTTCGTCCGCCAGCAGGACCGGGTGGCCGACGCGGTGCCCGCGCCGGGCGACGTCAGGGCCCTCGCCGAGTCCGGCGCGCTGGGCAGGGCCAGGCAGGCTGTGCGGCAGGCCCGCGACGCCGGGCTCGGCCTCTGGGACCACGCGGGCCCGCTCATGTTGCTCCCGTTCGAGCTGCGCTTCCTCGCCCAGCGCCGGGCCCCGGACCGCTACCTGATCGACCTGTCGGACAACGCCAAGGAGCTGCTCCACCCGCAGAGCTACTTCCGCGTCCCCAACCCGGAGGACCGCCTGTTCGTCAACGCCGAGCACGCTCCGCTCTTCGGCGCGAAGGGCTGGTCGGTACCGCCGATGTGACGGTGCTGTGACGGTGGGGGTAGCCCCACCATCGCCTCGCCCACCAGGCCCCTGTCGAGCGGGCCCGGCGAGTCCATACCGTGGGGGACATGAA
Source organism: Nonomuraea sp. NPDC005983 (assembly GCF_040614375.1). Lineage (NCBI taxonomy): Bacteria > Bacillati > Actinomycetota > Actinomycetes > Streptosporangiales > Streptosporangiaceae > Nonomuraea > Nonomuraea sp. NPDC005983. The sequence goes on along the minus strand of NZ_JBEXUP010000022.1, from coordinate 32,272 downwards.
AGTCCCCCGCCCGTGGTCCTCCCGGGCCTGGCTCGACACGGCCCACGTGGTGATCGGGCTGCCCGTCGCCGTGGTCCTGTGCGGGCTGACCATCGTGCTCGCCGTGGCGCCCCGCGTCCTGCGCCGCCGCCTGCCCTGGTTCACCTCGGTGCAGCGCTCCCGCTTCGCCGCCTTCCTCGGCGCGGACATCCCACGCATCGAGGCGCCCGCCGACTGGCGCGCCCGCGCCACGTGGCGGCAGCTCGGCTACCACCTGCTCTCCCCCGTGGTGGGCCTGGTGGGCGCCGTCCTGGTCGCGGTCGCGTGGGGGGCGGCCGTGGTGGGGCTGACGGGGTTCGCCCAGCCGCTGCTGTACCCGCCGCCCATGGTGTTCCTGTTCGACCTCAGGAACCCGGTCGTGGCCGCCGCCTACGCCGCGGCCGGGCTCGTGCTGCTGCTGCTCGCGCCCGTCCTGGCACGGGCGATGGCCGCGCTCGACCTGGCGGTGGCCCGCACCCTGCTCGGGCCCAGCCGTGACGAGCTGGACCGGCGGATCGAGACGCTCACCGAGAGCCGCGCAGGGGTGATCGACGCCGCCGACGCCGAGCGCCGCCGCATCGAGCGCGACCTGCACGACGGCGCGCAGCAGCGGCTGGTCTCGCTCGCCATGAACCTGGGCCTGGCCCGCGCCACGCTGACCGACCTGCCGGAACCGGCCCGTGAGGCGCTCGCCCAGGCGCACGAGGAGGCCAAGCAGGCGCTCAAGGAGCTGCGCGACCTCGTCCGCGGCCTGCACCCGGCCGTGCTCAACGACCAGGGCCTGGACGCGGCGCTCTCCGGCGTCGCCGCGCGGGCCCCCATCCCGGTACGGCTGCGCGTCGACATCGAGCGGCGTACCTCTCCGACCATCGAGGCGGTGGCGTTCTTCATCGTGTCAGAGGCACTCACCAACATCGCCAAGCACGCGGCGGCCACCAAGGCCGAGGTGGACGTGCGGCGCGAGCGCGACCGGCTGCACGTCCTGGTCTGGGACGACGGCCGCGGCGGCGCCGGGTTCGACGGCGGCACCGGGCTGCGCGGCCTGGCCCAGCGCATCGACTCCGTCGACGGGACGTTCCGGCTGAGCAGCCCGTTCGGCGGGCCCACGACGATCGAGGTGGAACTGCCGTGCGAGTAGTGCTGGCCGAGGACTCCGTCCTGCTGCGCGAGGGCCTGATCCGGCTGCTCGAGGCCGCGGGCATGCGGGTGGTCGCCGCCGTGGCCGAGGCCGAGGGGCTGCTGCGCGCCGTGGAAGAGCACCGGCCCGAGCTGGTCGTCACCGACGTGCGGATGCCGCCCACGCACACCGACGAGGGCCTGCGGGCCGCGCTCGTGCTGCGCCGCCAGCAGCCCGGCCTGGCCGTGCTGGTGCTCTCGCAGTACGTGGAGGAGCGCTACGCCGCGCAGCTGCTGGCCTCGGCGACCGGCGGCGTCGGCTACCTGCTGAAGGACCGGGTGGCGGACGTGGCCGAGTTCATCGACGCGCTGCGCAGGGTGGGGGCGGGCGGCACCGCCCTCGACCCGGAGGTGGTCTCCCAGCTGCTGCTGCGCGGCCACAGCGACCCGCTCGACCGGCTGACGCCCAGGGAACGCGAGGTCCTGAAGCTGATGGCCGAGGGCCGCTCCAACGCGGGCATCGGCCAGGAACTGGTGCTCAGCGAGGGGGCGGTGGGCAAGCACATCGGCAACATCTTCAGCAAGCTCGACCTCTCCCCCGCCGAGGGCGACCACCGCCGGGTGCTCGCCGTGCTGCGCTTTCTCAAGATCAGGAGTCTGCCATGAGGGCGGTCTGGCTCGTCCTGGGCGCCGTGACGACCGCGCTCGCCCTGCTGCTGTCCACCGCGGCGATCTGGAACGGCTTCGCCAAGGCCGGCCTGCCCACCGAGGCCGCGGGCTGGTCCATCCCGTTCCGGGCCGCCTCGCTCAAGATCGAGGTGGGTGAGGGCGACATCGGTCTCAACGTCCTGGCCGGCAAGGCCGGACAGGTGGTGGTCGACCGGACCATGAGATGGTCCCGCGACAAGCCCGTCAGCACCGAGAAATGGGAGAACGGCACCCTGCGGCTCGACGCCGCCTGCTCCGGCTCCGACCGGCGCTCCAGGCCTCTCTGCCAGGTCTTCTACGACGTCTTCGTCCCGCCGGAGGCGTCCGTCGAGGCCACGACGGGCAGCAATCCGCTCATGGTGTCCGGCCTCTACGGCGACGTCCGCGTCACCTCGACCGCCGGCGACCTGATTCTGATCAGCGTCGCGGGCGCGGTCCGGGCCCGGAGCGGCACGGGCGAGATCAAGGCCCGCGAGCTCAGCGGCGGCCAGGTCGACGCCGAGACCGGCGAAGGCAGCGTGGACCTGTCCTTCCGCACCAGGCCGACCAGCGTGAAGGCGGTGATCAGAGCCTCGGGCGACGTGAACCTGTCGGTGCCCGGCGGCTCCTACGACGTCACGTCGGACGCCGAGGGAAGCAGGATCGACGTCAAGAGAGAGCCCGGCTCCGCCAGGAAGATCATCGCTCGGACGCCCGACGGTTCGGTCTTCGTCTGCTGCCACCAGTGAAGATCGTCTAGGTTGGGGGCAGACGAGCAAAGGAGCCCGATGGCCGGCACGATCGACACCAGCGTCCCCCACTCCGCGCGCATCTGGAACTACTGGCTGGGGGGCAAGGACAACTACGAGGTCGACAGGATCGCGGGCGAGCAGTTCCTGCAGATCTTCCCGGGCATGCGCGAGGGCGCTCTCGCGTCCAGGGCCTTCCTGACCCGCACCATCGCCTGGCTGGCGGGCGAGGCCGGCATCAGGCAGTTCCTGGACATCGGCACCGGCCTGCCCACCGCCGACAACACCCACGAGATCGCCCAGCGCGTCGCCCCCGAGTCGCGCGTCGTCTACGCCGACAACGACCCGCTCGTGCTCGCCCACGCCCGCGCCCTGCTGACCAGCGCGCCGGAGGGCGCCACCGACTACGTCGACGCCGACGTGCGCGACCCGGGCGCGATCCTGGCCGCCGCCGCCGCGACGCTCGACTTCGCCCGGCCGATCGCGCTCAACCTGAGCGGCATCATGGGCCACGTCGCGGACGACGAGCAGGCGCTGGCGATCGTCCGTCACCTGCTCGACGCGCTGCCGCCGGGCAGCTACCTGGCGCTCAACGACGGCAGCAACGTCCACAGCGCCGCCAACCAGCAGGCGCACCAGGAGTACAACGAGAGCGGGGCGCTGCCGTACGTCCAGCGCAGCCCCGAGCAGATCGCCCGTTTCTTCGACGGCCTGGAGCTGATCGAGCCCGGTCTGGTGTCGGTCTCGCGCTGGCGCCCCCTGGGCATCCGCGAGCCCGCCGAGGTCGACGGCTATGGCGCGGTTGGACGTAAGCCTTAAGGTCTGTTTACTCCTGTGACTCGTTGGTAAGTACCCGGGCATGGAGTCTGCGAAGCACGCCGGCGACGCCGCTGTCGCCGTTTCCAAGGCCTACGGCGTCGAGACCATGTTCACCCTCTCAGGAGGGCATGTCTTCCCGCTCTACGACGGCGCGGTGCACGAGGGCATGCGCATCCTCGACGTGCGTCACGAGCAGAGTGCCGTGTTCGCCGCCGAGGCGACGGCCCGGCTGACGAGGGCTCCGGGGCTGGCCGTGCTGACCGCCGGCCCGGGTATCACGAACGGGGTCAGCGGAGTCGCGACGGCCCACTTCAACGGCTCCCCCGTGGTCGTCATGGGCGGGCGGGCGCCGCAGTCGCGCTGGGGCAGCGGAGCCCTGCAGGAGCTGGACCACCCGCCGCTGCTCGGCCCCATCACCAAGCTGGCCTTCACCGCGAGCGCCGCCGACTCGGTCGGGCAGGACGTCGAGATGGCCTTCCGCACGGCCGTCGCGCCGCACCGCGGCCCGGTCTTCCTCGACGTCGCCATGGACCACCTGTTCGCCCCCTCGCCCGCGCACGAGGTGCGTACCCAGTCGCCGTCGCCGCTGGAGCCCGACCCCGACGCGCTGCGCGTCATCGCCGGGCTGATCGCCGAGGCCGAACGTCCGGTGCTGGTGTACGGCTCGGACGTGTGGATGGACCGGGCCGAGGAGGCCGCCCGCGACTTCGCCGAGGCCTGGCGGCTGCCGGTCATCCCCAACGGCCAGGGCCGGGGCATCCTGCCCGCCGGTCACGACCTGCTCGTCACGCGCGCCCGCGGGCTCGCCTTCTCCCAGGCCGACCTGGTCATCGTCGTCGGCACGCCGCTCGACTTCCGCCTCGGCTACGGCTGGTTCGGCGGCAAGGACGGCGCCCCGCTGGCCAAGGTGGTCCACCTCGCCGACGCGCCGTCGCAGCTCGCCACGCACATGCAGCCGGTCGCCTCGGCCGCGGGCGACCTGTCGGTGGTGCTGTGGAGCCTCGGCGCCGCCTGCGGCGACGTGGGCGTCAAGCCGACGCGGTACTCGTCCTGGGTCACCAGGCTCGCCGAGACGGCAGCGGCGGCCATCGCCGGAGACGCCGGCCTGCTGGCGTCCGACAGCGACCCCATCCACCCCATGCGCATCTACGGCGAGCTGGCCAAGGTGCTCGCCGACGACGCCGTGGTCATCGGCGACGGCGGCGACTTCGTCTCCTACGCGGGCAAGTACGTCGAGCCGAAGCAGCCGGGCAACTGGCTCGACCCCGGCCCCTACGGCTGCCTCGGAACCGGGCTCGGCTACGCGATCGCCGCCCGGCTGGCCAGGCCGTCCTCGCAGGTGGTGCTGCTGCTGGGCGACGGCGCCGCAGGGTTCTCCCTGATGGACGTCGACACCCTGGTGCGGCACAACCTCCCGGTCGTGATGGTCTGCGGCAACAACGGCATCTGGGGGCTGGAGAAGCACCCCATGCAGCTGCTGTACGGCTACGACGTGGCCGCGGAGCTGCGCCCGCAGACCCGCTACGACCAGGTGGTGACCGCGCTGGGCGGCGGCGGCGAGCTGGTCACCAGGCCGTCGGAGATCGGGCCGGCGCTGCGGCGGGCCTTCGACTCGGGAGTTCCGTACCTGGTGAACATCGCCACGGACCCGCAGGTCGCCTACCCCCGCAACACGACCGGCGTCTGACGCCTACTTGACGGTGCCCGTCGCGGAGGGCGACGGCGCACCCGTCGGGCACGACACGGCCGGGATGAGGACCATACTGACGGGCTTGCGCTCCTCCAACTGCTCGCCCGCCTTCGGGAACGTCTCGCCCACCATCAGGCACTCCGGCGGTGTCTTGCCCTGGGTCTGGTCGTCCGTCTTGATCGTGAACCCGGCGTCGAGGACGATCTTCCTGGCGTCGAGGTAGGGCAGGTCCACCACGGCCGGCACCGGCTTCTTCGTGACCGGCTTCTTCGTGGCGCTCGGCGTGCTCGTCGGCTTCTTCGTCGTCGACGGAGTGGCCGAGGGAGTGCTGGTAGGAGTGCTGGTCGTGGTGCGTGTCGGCCTGCGGGTCGGCGGATCGGGCTCCGGATCGGCCTCCCTCGCGGTGGGCGTCGGCTCCTCCTCGCGAGTCTCTCTGGGCGCCGGTTTCGTGGTCTTGGTCCGCGCGGGGGCGTGCGTGATGCTCTCGGACGCGGCGGCGTTGCTCGCCGTCTTCGTGGGATCGGGGTCGCCTTCGGTGGTCATGCCGGTCAGCGCGATCGCCGTGGCGCCCGCACCGAGCACCACCGCCGCGGCGAGCCCGGCCACCAGGCCGCCCCTGCGGCGCGCCTTGGCCGCGCGCCTGCTTCCGGGCTGCCTCGCCCCCGCGACGGTCGCCACCGCCTCTTCAGGGGCCGCCTGGTGGGCGCCCGTCTGGTACGCCTCCACCGGCGGCGCCATCGTGGCGCCCGTGACCGGCGCGACCGGTTCCGGCGTGGCCGGCTGGCCTGCCGCGGCCTGCCGCGCGGCCTCGCTCATCGCCCTGGCGCTCGGGTGTCGCCTGTCGGGGTCCTTCGACAGCGCCCGCTCCACCAGCGCGCGCACCGGCGGCGGAATCTCCGCGGGCAGGGGCGGCGGCGCCTCGCGGATGTGCTTGAGCGCGATCGTGACGGCGCTGTCGCCGTCGAACGGCCGCTGCCCCACCAGGCACTCGTACGCGACCACGCCGAGCGCGTAGACGTCGACGGCCGGCGTGACGGGCGCGCCCTCGGCCTGCTCGGGCGCGCAGTAGGCGGCCGTGCCGAGCACCATGCCGGCGTCGGTGAGCCGGTTGGCCAAGTCGGAGCGGGCGATGCCGAAGTCGGTCAGCACCAGCGTGCCGTCGCGCTGCACCAGCAGGTTGCCCGGCTTCACGTCACGATGCACGATCCCCTGGTCGTGCACCGCCTGCAACGCCGAGGCGGCCTGCGCGATCAGCTCCATGGCCGACTGTGGCGGGATGCGGCCGAGCCTCGCCAGCAGCCTGTCGAGCGGCTCGCCGTCGACGAACTTCATCACCAGGTAGACGGTGTCGCCGCTGACGCCGTAGTCGTAGACGTCGACGACCCCCGGATGGTTGATCGTCGCCATCGCCCGCGCCTCCGCCTGGAAGCGGGCGACGAAGCCGGGATCGTCCATGCGGCCCGGGAGCAGCACCTTGACTGCGACGGTGCGGGCAAGGACGATGTCCTCGCCCCGCCACACCTCGCCCATGCCTCCGGCGCCTATGCGGGTATCCAGACGATACCGCCCCGCCAGCGTCGTCCCTTGGGCTACCATGACTCCCCCGTTACCCCCTACCTCTACAACCTCTCCCACCCCAGGGTTTTCTTAACTAAGCGAACTTGTGTCGCGGTGAGGTAACGCAGAGGTCACGGAACTTCGAGAGTGTACGGCTCACGAGTCCCATATGCCACTTGAATAGCTGCAAGCTGTACAAACATATCTTGCGGGCTGACGGCGGGACTTGTCCGGGTTTCCCGGAGATCAGCCGAGCCCCAGTAGGCTGCTCGCCATGACGCTCGCTCCGGGTCTCCGCTCCCAGCTGCTCATCATGGTCGAGAGGGAGGACACCGCGCAGAATGTCGGCAGCGGCGACGTGCCCGTTCTCGCCACGCCCCGGCTGCTCGCGCTCGCCGAGAGGGCCACGGTCGAAGCCGTGGGCCCGCACCTCGCGCAGGGAGAGACGTCCGTCGGCACCCGGGTCGAGCTGGAGCACCTGGCCCCGAGCCCGCTGGGCACGCACGTCGAGATCAGCGCCCAGCTGACCGAGGTCGACGGCCGGCGGCTGGTCTTCCGATTCCAGGCCCGCGACATGCACGCCGTCGTGGGCCAGGGCACGATCGAGCGGGTGGTCGTCGACCGTGCCAGGTTCCTCGAACGCGCTACTCGATGACGGCGATCAGGTCGCCTTCCTGGATCACGTCGCCCTCGTTCACCTTGATCTGCGCCACGACGCCGTCGTCCTCGGCCAGAACCGGGATCTCCATCTTCATCGACTCGAGGATGACCAGCGTGTCGCCCTCCGAGACCTGGTCGCCCTCCTTGGCGACGACCTTCCAGACGTTGGCCACCATCTCCGCGTGAATCTCAGCCACCGAATCTCCCCTCGTCCTGTTGATCCAAGAATGCCATGTCCGTTAGGCCCGCATTCGCCCGACGAGGCCCGTGTCGTAGTCGCCGCTGCGGAATTCGGCGTCCTCCAGCAGTTCCGCGCAGAACGGCAGGTTGTTCTTCGGCCCCTCCACGATGAACTCCGCGACCGCCTTCCGGGCGTTCTCCAGTGCTTCCACGCGGTTCGCGCCGAACACACAGAGTTTGGCCATGAGCGGATCGTAGAACGGCGTGACCGTATTTCCCTCCTCGTAGCCGGAGTCGACACGGACACCGCTGCCTGACGGCTCGGACCATGCGGTGATCCTGCCAGGCCCGGGGAAGAAACGCTTGGGATCCTCCGCGTAGACGCGGAACTCGACGGCGTGCCCGCTCGGCACCACCCGCACCTCCGGGCTCTCGCCGGCGGCGACCCTGAGCTGCAGCTCGACCAGGTCGAGCCCGGTGACCAGCTCGGTGACCGGGTGCTCCACCTGGAGCCTGGTGTTCATCTCGAGGAACACGAAGTCCTGCTTGTCGGCGTCGACCAGGCACTCAACGGTGCCCGCGCCCAGGTAGCCGACGGCCTCGCCGGCCCGCACGGCCGCGGCCAGCATGCGCTCACGCAGCTCGGGCGTGATACCGGGCGACGGCGACTCCTCGACCACCTTCTGGTGGCGCCGCTGCACCGAGCAGTCGCGCTCGCCCAGTGCCAGCACCCTGCCGTCGGGCAGCCCGAGGATCTGCACCTCGACGTGGCGGGCCCGCTCGATGTAGCGCTCGAGCAGGATCGCGGGACCGGCGAGCGCGCCGCCCTCGCCGCCTGCGGCCGCCGCGAACCTGGCCGCTGCCCGGGCCGCCTGCTCGAACGCCTTGCCCAGGCCCTCCTCGTCGCGTGCGACGGACATCCCGATGCCGCCACCGCCGCCCGCGGTCTTCACCATGACGGGGTAGCCGATGCGCTCGGCCGCTTCGAGCGCCAGGCCGAGGTCGGTGACGGGCTCGCGGGTGCCCGCCGCGACCGGCACGCCCGCGTCCTCCATCAGGTTCCGGGCATTGATCTTGTCGCCCATCTGGTCGATGGACTCGGGAGACGGGCCGATCCACACCATTCCGGCGTCGATGACGGCCCTCGCGAACGCCGCGTTCTCCGACAGGAAACCGTAGCCGGGGTGTACGGCCTTCGCTCCGGTGTCGCGGGCGGCCCGCAGCACTTTGTCCGTGTCGAGGTAGCTCTGCGCCGGGTTGGCCGGGCCGATGAGGACGGCCTCGTCAGCCTCGCGCACGAACGGCAGGTCGGCGTCCGCGTCGGAGTACACGGCGACGGCGCGCAGCCCCAGCGCCTTGACCGTGCGGATGATGCGCCGCGCGATCTCTCCGCGGTTGGCGATCAGAACGGGTCCAAGCGTGTCACTAAGCACGCCGACCACCTTATGGCCGCGACCCCGTCATTCCCTTCCCCCTAAATCACCGAACCGGAGAGCGCGATCTGTAGAAATCCCACAACGACCTTCACAGCCGGACGGCTCGGTCGACGACGCGGGACAGCGCCTCGATCGCATCGGGATCGTAGGCGGCACCGGCCGCCAGGCGCAGCCGCTCCAGCGCGGCGCTCGCCCGGTCGCGGTCGGTGGACCCTCCGACCAGGTCGTCGTAGGCGTTGGCGGCCTTGATGATCCGGCTCGACAGCGGCGGCTCGTCGGCCATCATGTCGCACTGGCGGCGCACCACCTCCGCCACCCGGTCGAGCACGCCCGTCTGCTTGATCACCTCGGCCCCCAGCTCGGCGATGCGCCGCGCCTGCTCCGGCTCGGTCAGGACGGTGGCGCCCCCCGGAATGGGGTCGCGCAGCGAGAGCTGGCCGATGTCGTGCATGAGCGAGGCGTACTCCAGCTCCAGCAGCTCCGGCTCGGCCATGCCCAGCTCGCGGCCGATCGCCACCGCCAGGCGGCTCACCCTGCGCGAGTGCCCCGGCTCGACGTACCCGCCGACCTCGGTGACCCGCGACAGGGCGCGGACGGTCTGCAGGTAGGTCGCGCGGATCCCGGCGTACTTGCGGAAGGCCACCTGGGTCACCAGCAGCGGCGCGGCGAAGACCAGCAGCGCGACCAGGTCCATGCTGTGCGTGGCCAGCGCCAGCAGCACGCCCGACGACGCCACCGCGGCCCCCAGCGGGAAGGCCATGTTGAGCTCGTCGCGCACCGCCACCCTGAACGCGGTGCGTACCTGCTCGGCCCGGAGCATGGCCGCGATCAGCACGTCGACCAGCAGCGTCACCGTGATCAGCGCGACCATCACGGCGAGCGCCGGCCACCAGGTCGACGCGGGCGGCTGCGTCAGCCGGTAGAGCGGGTCGGCCAGCGGGCGGAAGGCGAAGGCGAGCATCGCGCCCGTGAGCAGGCGGCGGGCCATCGCGTCGAGCCGCGGCGGGCGACCGACCGCCAGGTGCGGCAGCGCGCCCGCGATCATCCCGACCGCGATCACGGCCACCACCTGGAGGGCGGAGTGCCGCAGCGGGTTCTGGCTCAGGTCGAGCAGCAGCGTGTAGCCGAGCGCGGCGGCGGCCCCGATCGGCGCGACCTCCCTGTTGCCCGGCATGGTCAGCCTGGCCAGCTCGCCGACCGCGATCAGCGCGCCGAACCCGACCGCGATCTCCGGCCGGTCGAGCCCGACGGCGGCCGTCTGGGCGACGCCCGCGACCGCCACCAGACCCGCGGCGCAGATGAGCAGCAACTGCCCCGAGTCGAGACCCCGGAAGGCGCGGGTCACGGCCCGCTCACCACCTGGATGGGCATCGTCGGGTCGTCGTGGTCCTTGGTCGGCGCTTCGGCGGCGTCGGGCGGCGGCGGCTCGACGCGGCGTGGCGGCTGCCACGGCTCGCGCTCCAGCGCCCGCGTGAACGCCGTCACCATGACCGGGTCGAACTGGGTGCCCGCGCCCTTGTGCAGCTCCTGGACGGCCACCTCGACCGGCCGGGCGCCGCGGTAGGAGCGGTCGGAGGTCATCGAGTCGAACGCGTCGGCCACCGCGATCACCCTGGCGAACTCCGGGATCTCGTCGCCTGCCAGCCCCATCGGGTAACCCTTGCCGTCGTGCCGCTCGTGGTGGTGCATGATCCCGGCGTACGCCTCGTCCAGGAAGTCGATGCCCCGCACGATCTCCAGCCCGCGCATCGGGTGCAGTTGGATCGCGGCGAACTCCTCCTCGGTGAGCGGGCCGTCCTTCTGCAGCACCTTGGTGGGCACGCCGAGCTTGCCGACGTCGTGCAGCATGCCCGCGTAGCGGATGGCGCGCAGCCGCTCCAGGCCCATGCCGACCTCCTGGGCGATCATGGTGGACGCGAGCGACACCCGGGTGCAGTGGCCGCGCGTGTAGTAGTCCTTGGTCTCGACCGCCTGGCACAGGGCCGCGATCGTGGCGTCGTACGAGCGCTGCTGCGCGTGGTACTGCCCGAACGCCCAGCGCGCGACGAACAGCGGCAGCAGCACCAGCACCGCCGAGATGGACGCCACCGTCGCCCAGAGCCCCGCCACCAGCAGCCCGAAGGTGCCGTACCCCAGGTACGACAGCAGGAACTGCACCATGCCCCGCATCGGCACCTCCATCACCCTGGTGGCCAGACCGATCATGGTCAGCGTCAGCAGGATGTTGAGCGGCACGAACACGGCGGTCGCGGCGGCGTACGGGCCGATGAGGCGGTCGAACTGGTTGACCTGCGGCACGCCGACCGCGCCGCCGAGCCACTGGTAGACCCAGCCGGCGGCGTACCCGCAGATCGCGAACTGCGCCCCGTTGAACAGCCGCTTGATCAGCGGCAGCCCCGGACGCACGCTCAGCACCGCCGTCAGGCCCACCAGCGCCGCGCCTTCCGGCCCGATCAGCACCACGGCGGCGAGCGACGCCGAGAAGCTCACCGACACCGCGAACTGCTCCACGTTGAGCAACGTCGGCATCGACTCGCACACCAGGAACAGCAGCGCGAGCACCAGCAGGACGCCCAGGTCGTCCTGGGTGACCAGGTGCCCGGACGTGACCACGCTGCGGGCGATGAGCGCGGCCGCCGCCCCGATGACGGCGACCAGGTAGACCCTCGCAGGCCACGGCAGATCACGCATTGCGGCCCCTAACGATTTCAGGTCCAGGACACCCCGGGTGGCAAGACCCCGCCGCCACCGATCAGGAGAACCACGGGGGTGACCAGCACGATGGCGGTGATCAGCCGCGCGACCATAGCCTTCAAGATCCACCTGCCTCCACGTCGTTTTCTGTGGCACACGCTACAGAAGGCGAGACGTGAGGCACCTGCCGAGTCGCGAATCGCAAGCAAAGCGTAATCAAGCCACTACCTGGGGCGACTCCGCGCCCACTCGACGGTGTTCTTCAGGCCGGTCGACAGGTCGACGCGGGGCTGCCAGCCGAGCCCGTCGAAGGCGGGCACCGGATCGACGGCCATCGCGGGCAGGTCGCCCAGCCGCGGCGGCGCGAAGCCGGGCTTGTCGGGGGAGCCCGCGGCGTCGGCGATGAGCGAGTGCAGTCTGCGGTCGGTGGTCTGGATGCCGGTGCCGAGGTTGAACCTGCGGCCGTTGCCGCCCTGGCCGCTGGCCCTGACGAAGCCGTCGACGACGTCCTCGACGTAGACGTAGTCGCGGGTCTGCGTGCCGTCGCCGTAGACGACTGTGGGCGTGCCGCTGAGCAGGCCGTCGGTGAAGATCGCGATCACGCCCGCCTCGCCGTCAGGCGACTGGCGCGGGCCGTACACGTTGGACAGGACCAGCGTGGTGTACTCGATGCCGTACAGGGCGCGGAACGTGGCGAGGTAGGTCTCGCCGCTCAGCTTCGAGGCCGCGTACGGCGAGCGGGGGTCGGCCGGCGCGTCGTCGGGCACCGGGATCGCGGACGGCCTGCCGTACACCGCGACGGACGAGGCGAACAGCACCTTGCGCGTGTTGCCCTGGTGGGCCGCGGTGAGCACCGACGCGGTGCCTTCGACGTTCAGCCTGGCGTCGTGCACGGGGTCGGCGACGCTCTTGCGGACGCTGATCTGCGCCGCGAGATGGCAGATCACCTCGGGGCGCAGCTCGGTGGCCAGCCCGATCAGCGCCGGATCGCGGATGTCGAGCTCGTGCAGCTGGAAACGATCGCTCTTGGCGGCCTCGCTGAGATTCTCCCTGCTCCCTGTGGAAAGGTCGTCGACGGCGACGACTTCGTGCCCCTCCGACAGCAGACGATCGACGAGATTCGACCCGATGAACCCGGCACCCCCGGTGACAAGCACGCGCATGGGGGAATCTTAGTCGGACAGCTCCGATCTCACTCGCGCGATGCGGGCAAGCACCTTCGATCTCAAGTCGGCGGGCACCGGGTCGCAGCCGCAGTGTTTGGCCACGAGCTGCTTGATCACCTTGTCGAGGTCGTACTCCTTCAGGCACGGACCGCAGTCGTCGAGGTGCACGCGGATTTCGGCCACGTCGCCCTCGGTCAGCTCACCGTCAAGGTAGGCGTAGACCTTGTCCAGCACCTCGCGACAGTCGGTGTCGTGCGGCTTGCCACAGCTCATTTCGATCCCTCCGCCGGGACCAGGCCACGCTCGCGGGCATAGTCTTCAAGGAGCCCTCGCAACTGCCTGCGACCACGGTGCAACCTGGACATCACGGTACCGATCGGGGTGCCCATGATGTCGGCGATCTCCTTGTACGGGAATCCTTCGACGTCGGCCAGATAGACCGCGATCCTGAACTCCTCCGGCAGCGCGGCGAGCGCTTGCTTGATGTCGCCGTCGGGCAGGTGCTCGAGCGCTTCGACCTCGGCGGACTTCAGGCCGGTCGAGGTGTGCGACTCGGCACGCGCGAGCTGCCAGTCCTCGATCTCCTCGGTGCCTGACTGCTTGGGCTCACGCTGCTTCTTGCGGTAGCTGTTGATGAACGTGTTCGTCAGGATCCGGTAGAGCCACGCCTTGAGATTCGTGCCCTCCTGGAACTGATGGAACGACGCGAACGCCTTGGCGAAGGTCTCCTGTAGCAGGTCCTCCGCGTCAGCGGGGTTCCGGGTCATCCGGAGCGCGGCGGAGTAGAGCTGCTCGAGGTAAGGCATCGCCTCGCGCTCGAACCGCTCGCCTCGCTGTTCCAGAGTCTCCGCGCCTGTCGCGGGCACCGGACCCACCCCCCTAAGATCACCGGTGGCCGGCTTTGGCGGTACACCGTACTCAGGGGAGAATACCCGCTCGTCAGCGACCGGCCGGTCACTGGGGAGGGGGCCGAGCAATGTGAGCATGCTCGTCGCAACACACCCGCGTGCTCGTCTGTTCCCGCAAGATAGAAGTGACGAACGCCCCGGTGCGGGGAAAACCATACGTACCGGCTGGTAGCCAATTTCCGGAACCCAGGAGTCGCGTGTGCTGCCCATTCCGGCCGAGGAACTGAACGGCTCAGGGACCCTCGGGCCGTACTGGACCTTCTATCGTGCCGTCGTCGCCGAGCAGCTGAGCCGATGGCTACCCGGTGAGTCCTCCGTGATACTCGACCTGTCGGGCGGCCGTGGCCGCTGGTCCGGCCACGCGGCCAGGGCCGGCCACCGGGTGATCGAGGTGCTCGACTTCCGCCGCACCGTCGAGGGGCAGTCGCGGCTGCGCGACGCCGACCGCGTGCGCCACGTGCGCGCCGACGACCTCGCCTTCCTCCCCGACGAGAGCGTCGACGCGGTGCTCGCCGAGGAGCGGGCCATGTCGATCGAGCTGATGGCCGAGTCGGCCATGAGCGACGTGGCCAGGGTGCTGCGTCCGGGCGGGAGGGCGCTGGTCTGCGTCGACTCCCTCGTGCTCGGCATGGCGATCCTGGCCGAGCAGGAGCAGTGGCAGCACCTGCGGCAGACCGGCGAGGTCATGCTGGTGCCGTGGCCCGACGGCAGCATCACGCGCTGCTTCAGCAGCGGGCAGCTGCGCGAGCTGGTGCTGGGCGCCGGGCTCGAGGTCGAGTGGATGCGCCCGCGCACGGTCCTGTCGCCCTCGACGGTCGACCACGTGCTCGGCTCCGACTCCAGGTCGCTGGCCTGGCTGGTGCGCACCGAGCTGGAGGCGCACCCTGACGACGACGACACGGTCGGCATCCACCTGGTGGCCAGCGTCCGCAAGAGCTAGCCACACGGGCCGCCCGAGGCCGGCGCCCGTCGGGGCCGGCCTGTCGCTAGCGGCGGCGCTCCGTCTTGCCCTGGCACTGCACGCAGCGAGCCGCCTCCGGGCGCGCCTCCAGCCTGCCCTCCGGCACCGCCCCGGCGCAGTCGACGCACTGGCCGTACGAGCCCTCGTCCAGCCGCTTGAGCGCGGCGAGCACGGCCGTGCGCTGGGTGGTGGCCACGGTCAGCATGGCCTGGGCGCGGTCCGCGTCGGTCAGGTCGGAGCCCGCGTCCGCGGCGGAGTGCTCGCGGACCGCCACCGGGTCCCCCCGCAGGACCCCGATCGATCGGTCCAGTTCGGCGAGCATCACCTGAAGCCGCTCACGAGCGGTCGCGCCGTTCACGAATCCGCACCTCCGGGTAAGGGGAAAGCCTGGGGCGAGACTCCCCGGCAGTCCGCCCGGCGCGCTTTTGGGACATCTGTGGCGGTGACTCCGTGTGAACGGATGCATCGCTTTCCTCAGCGGATGCCCGGTTAGCGGGTGTTTTACACCTTAGGAGAGAGCGGTTTCCTCGTCGGGGTCCCGAGGTTTGATGAGGTCCGGGCCGTTGTTGCGGACGTTGTTGACGTCGGTGGAGACGGGGTCCGCGACCAGCCCTCCCGACTGGGCGGGCACCAGCAGGCTGGACACCCGCTTCGGGTCGCTGAGCTTGGGGTCGAGCCACTCGGCCCAGCGCCCGCGCTCGATCATCATCGGCATCCTGTCGTGGATGCGCCCGAGGTCGTCCTCGGCGTCGGTGGTGATGACCGTGCACGTCACCAGCCACTTCAGCGGGTCGTCGTCGGCACGGGACGGGTCCTTCCAGAACTCGTAGAGCCCCGCCATCGCCAGCACCCCGCCATCGGCCGGGTGGATGAAGTACGGCTGCTTCTTCTTGGCGTTCTTACGGTCGCGCCCGCTTCGGTCCTCGTCGGCTCGTTCCTCGCTCTCTCCGCCCGAGCTCCTGCGCTCCGGCTCAACGGGCATCCACTCGAAGTACCCGTCGGCCGGCAGCAGGCACCTGCGCTTGGCGAACGCCTGGCGGAAGGACGGCTTCTCGGCCACCGTCTCCATCCTGGCGTTGATCATGCGCGATCCGATCGACGGGTCCTTCGCCCAGGCGGGGACCAGGCCCCACTTCATGATCCTGAGCTGCCGCACCCCCCGCTCGGCGCCCTTCGGCACCCGGCTGAGGACGGCGTAGACGTTCTTGGTCGGCGCCACGTTGTAGTCGGGCCCCAGCTCCTTGTCGGGGTCGCCGTCGAGCTCGACCTGGAACTCCTCCAGCAGCTGGTGCTTGTTCCGCGCCGACGCGTATCTACCGCACATGCCACCACACTGCCACGGAAGGCGGCTGGGTGCCTCGTTGGTGACGGGTCGGCGCGGCCCATGACGCCCTGACGGCGCTCGTCCACAGGCTGTGACCCCCACATACCAGGGACAGTAGGCTTTGACCATGCCCGTTCCGCACTGGCCCGCCCCGACCGCGACCACTCCCGTGGCCGCCTCGGTCCGCCTGCCCGGCTCCAAGTCGATGACCAACCGCGCGCTGGTGCTCACCGCGCTGGCCGACGGGCCGAGCGTCGTGCGGCGGGCGCTGCGCAGCCGCGACGCCAACCTCATGGTGGCGGCGCTCGGCGCCCTCGGGCCCATCCTGGTGGCCGCCGACGAGACCGACACGAGCGTCGACTGGCACGTCAGGCCGGCCCCGATCCGCGGCGGCGCCGAGATCGACGCGGGCCTGGCGGGCACGGTCATGCGCTTCGTCCCGCCGGTCGCCGCGCTGGCCGACGGCCCGGTCGCCTTCGACGGCGACCCGCACGCCCGCAAGCGCCCGATGGGCCCGATCCTCGACGCGCTGCGCGCCCTGGGCGCCCACGTCGACAACGACGCCCTGCCGTTCACCATCCACGGCCCGCTGACGGGCGGCGAGGTCACCCTCGACGCCTCGGGTTCCTCGCAGTTCGTCTCCGGCCTCCTGCTGACCGCCGCCCGCTTCGAGAAGGGCGTCACGGTCCGCCACGTCGGCCCGCCGGTCCCGTCCCAGCCGCACATCCAGATGACCGTGCAGATGCTCAGGGAGGCGGGCGTCACCGTCGACGACAGCGAGCCCGACGTGTGGCGCGTCGAGCCCGGCCCGATCGCCGCCAGGGAGTGGGTGGTCGAGCCCGACCTGTCCAACGCGGCCCCGTTCCTGGCGGCGGCGATGGTCACGGGCGGCACGGTCACCGTCCCGGGCTGGCCCCTGCTGACCACCCAGCCCGGCGACTCCCTGCGCGACCTCCTGTCGGAGATGGGCGCCGCCGTCGAACTCCGCGAGACGGCCGACGGCGGCGCCGATCTCGTGCTCAGCGGCTCGGGGCGGATCGAGGGCATCGACACCGATCTGCGCGAGGTGGGCGAGCTGACGCCGACGATCGCGGCGTTGGCGGCGCTGGCGTCCACGCCGAGCCGCATCCGCGGCGTCGAGCACCTGCGCGGCCACGAGACCGACCGCCTGGCCGCGCTCGTCACCGAGATCAACCGGCTGGGCGGCGACGCGGAGGAGACCGACGACGGGCTGGTCGTCCGCCCGCGTCCGCTGCACGGCGGCGTCTTCCACAGCTACGACGACCATCGCATGGCCACGGCGGGCGCGGTGATCGGGCTGGCGGTCCCCGGCGTCGAGGTGGAGAACATCGCGACGACGGGCAAGACCCTTCCAGGGTTCGACCAGATGTGGCTGTCCCTGCTGGACGGCTCGTGACCCCGACCTCCGGCCCGAACCGTGTAGGCGTCGCCGGCGTGGGCACGGGAAGCGCGGCGCCCGCTGGTCCGGGCGCGTCTGGTGCACGATGGTCACGACAGGGGCCACAACAGGAGTCACGACGGGGTTCGAGCAGGTTGGGTGATCGCATGGGAGCAGTCCGCTGAGGAAGCGGGAGTACGACGAGGACGACGTACGGGTCAGGCCGGGCAAGGGGTCCCGGCCGCGGACCCGGATCCGTCCTGCGCACGAGGACGCGGTCGAGGGCTTCGTGGTGGCCGTCGACCGGGGGCGCTACACCACGCTGGTCGAGCCGGAGCGGGCGAAGGGCGCCAAGCGCAAGCAGCAACAACGCCGCCTGGTCGTCGCCATGAAGGCGCGCGAGCTGGGCCGCAAGGGCATCGTCGTGGGCGACCGGGTCGCCCTGGTCGGCGACGTGTCCGGGCGTCCCGACACGCTGGCCAGGGTGGTGCGGGTCGAGCCGCGCAGCTCGATGCTGCGCCGTTCCGCCGACGACACCGACGACACCGACGGCATCGAGCGTCCGGTGGTGGCCAACGCCGACCAGCTGGTGATCGTCACGGCGCTCGCCGACCCGCCGCCGCGGCCGCGCATGATCGACCGCATCCTGGTCGCGGCCTTCGACGCCGAGATCGACGCCCTGCTCTGCCTCACCAAGTCCGACCTCGCGCCGCCCGACGAGCTGGTGGCGCTGTACGAGCCGCTCGGGGTGCCGCACGTCGTCGTCCACAAGGGCGGCTCACTGGCCGAGTTGCACGACCATCTCGCCGGCCGGGTCAGCGTGCTGGTGGGTCACTCGGGGGTCGGCAAGTCCACCCTGGTCAACGCGCTCGTCCCCGACGCCAACCGGGCCGTCTCCCAGGTGAACGCGGTCACGGGGCGGGGCCGCCACACGTCCACCTCGGCGGTGGCGCTCGAACTCCCGGAGGGCGGCTGGATCATCGACACGCCGGGCGTGCGCAGCTTCGGCCTCGCCCACGTGTCGGTGGAGACGGTCCTGGCGGGCTTCCCCGACCTGGTGGAGGGCACGGTCAACTGCCCCAAGGGCTGCACGCACCTGAGCGACGGCTGCGCCCTCGACGCGTGGGTGACCGAGGGCCACGCCGACCAGGCTCGGCTCCAGTCGCTGCGCCGTCTTCTGGCCAGCCGCGAGGGCGCACCCGACTCCGGCCGTGAGGGCGCACCCGACGAGGCACATCCGTAGGGGTCACAGCCGCCAGCGGACCTCGCCTTCCTGCCACTCGTCCGTGGGCGTGAGCCCCGCGGCCCTGGCGACCGCGGCCGAGGCGTGATGGTCCGGGTGGATGTGGGCGATGACTGCGTCCACCTGCTGCCGGCGGAGCCAGGCGACGAGTTCCATGGCCGCTTCGGTGGCGATGCCCATGCCCTGCCAGCGCGTGCCCACCACCCAGGCGATCTCGGCGGTGAGCCCCGTCTCCGAGGGGCCGATCGTGGCCTGGACGGTCCCCGCCAGGCAGGCCGGGTCGCGGAGCTGGATGACCCAGTTGCACCAGGAGACGCCCGGATCGGGAGATCCCGCGATCATCCGCTCGTAGCGGGAGCGCAGGCCCTGCGGGGTCTCAGGGGCGCCGCCGATGAAGGTGTGCAGGGCCGGGTCGGCGAGCACCTCGGCCATCTCCTCCGCGTGCTCGACCCGCAGCGGCACCAGCAGCAGCCGGTCGGTCTGCAGGGCCTGGGCTCTGATGGCGTTCATGACGTCTGGTCGCCTCATCGGTGATCGTCGGTGGTCAGGTTCTGTTGGGACGGAGGGTCCAGGTGACGGTGAGCGCGGCGACCACGACGCCGTCGGCGTTCTTGACGTCCACCGCCACGTCGAACTCCGGCCGCTTTCCCGCGTCCAGATCGGCGAGCACCTCCTCGCGCGAGGCGAGCAGCCGTCCTTCGGCCACCACCTCCCCCATCGCCAGCTTGCGATAGTGGATCACGGCCGTGGTGGCCAGCGGAACCGCGCGGGAGAGCTGGTCCGCCAGCGCCGACAGCATGGCGGCGCCCGACGCCGACTCGGCGAGCGTGAAGAGCGCGCCCGCGTGCGGGCCGCCCACGTGGTTGTGCAGGTCCGGACGGTCCGGCAGGCGGCAGATGGCGCGGCCGTCGCCGGCGGAGTCGAACGTGATGCCCAGCGTGCGGGCGAAGGGCACGGTCTGGAGCAGGAAACCGCCGACATCGAATGACATGCTCCCCATGCTACTGGCGAGTAACCGGAATCGGACTTACCAGAAAGGCACCCCGGTTGACTGATGTTCGGCACACTGGGCACGGTAGCGTGACTAACCGTGCAGGGTTACAACGACGATCTACGCCTCGCGCATGTCATGGCGGACGCCGCCGACGACCTGACCATGCGCCGGTTCAAGGCGGTCGACCTCAAGGTCGAGACCAAGCCGGACCTTACCCCGGTCAGCGACGCCGACCGCGCGGTCGAGGAGGCGATCCGCGGAACGCTGCGGCGCGCCCGTCCCAGGGACGCCGTCGTAGGCGAGGAGTTCGGCAAGACCGGCTGGGGCGCCAGGTCGTGGATCATCGACCCGATCGACGGCACCAAGAACTACGTGCGCGGCGTCCCCGTGTGGGCGACCCTGATCGCGTTGATGGAGCACGGCAAGGTCGTGGTGGGCCTGGTGTCGGCCCCGGCGCTCGGGCGGCGCTGGTGGGCCGTGGCCGAGGGGGGTGCCTGGACCGGGAAGAGCCTGACCAAGGCCAGCCGCATGCAGGTGTCCTCGGTCGCCGCCCTGGAGGACGCGTCCTTCTCCTACTCCAGCTTCGGCGGCTGGGAGAAGGCCGGCAAGCTCGGCAACTTCCTCGACCTCGGCCGCGCTTGCTGGCGTACCCGGGCGTACGGCGACTTCTGGTCGCACATGATGGTCGCCGAGGGCTCCGTGGACGTGTCCGCGGAGCCCGAGCTGTCGCCGTGGGACATGGCGGCGCTCACCGTGATCGTCGAGGAGGCCGGTGGCGTCTGGACCGACGTCGCGGGCGTCCCCAGCCTGGAGGGCGGCAGCCTGGTCTGCACCAACGGCTCCTTGCACGACGAGGTGCTGAAGCGGCTCGGCGGCACCGCGCACTAGGCCCGGCTCACGGCTCCCGGCGCCGCAACAGCCCGGCACGCTCCTGGATGGCGGCCGTGACGTCGTTCAGCTTCCGCTCGTCGGCGATCGTGGTGTTGCCCTCGTAGGTGACGCCTTCCGGCGGGCTGTCGTGCCCGAGCGGGTCGGCGTCCCAGAAGTTGCCCCGGTAGACGACGTGCTCCAACGGCGGGCTGACCTGCAGCACCGAGGTGTTGTCTGCGCGCATGACCACGTTCTCCTCCACCGTGACCCAGGAGGCGCCGTAGTCGGTGTAGAGGGCGAAGTTGTACGGCGTGCGCGTGTCCTTGATCACGTTCCCCCGGATGACGGCGCCGTTGTCGTGGGAGTCGCCCTGGGGGCCGGACAGGTAGACGCCGCCGCCGTCGGCCAGCACCGTCATGGTGTCGGCGGTGAGGTTGCGCAGGATGCGGGTGCCTTCGCCGGGGCCCGCCACGATCCCGCAGTAAGGCACGTCGCTGACCTCGTTCTGTGCGACGGTGCATCGGCGTGTGCCCAAGAGCGTGATGCCGGGAGAGCCGGGGTAGTCGAGGCCGATCCGGCGGATCCGGTTGTCCTCGATCAGCACGTCACGGCTCCGGATGACGGCCACGGCGGACGCGGAGAGGGTGTCGAAGTCGCACCCGCGCACCGTGACGTCGCCGCCCCCGGACAGGCCCAGCCCGGTGGCGCCCAGCCGGGTGAAGTGGCACCCCTCGAACCCCATCCCGGCGGTGTCCTCCAGCACCACACAGGCCGGGATGGTAGACGATTCGACGGGAATCGTCACGGACGCGTCCTCGCCGAAGGTCACCCGGTCGATGGCGCCGCCGTCGTAGTAGCCGCTCCCGTGGTAGTGCAGGAAGCCCTCCGGGCGGCTCGGCCGCAACCAGGTGGCGTCCGCGAACATCAGCCCCTCGAAGCGGACGTTCCGGGTGCCGGCGGCGCGGAGCAGCGTTTCCAGCACCGGCGCGACCACCCGGGTGCGCTCGGGGTGCTCGCCTGGCCGGGGAAGATAGCGCAGGACGTGCCGCCCGGGACACGAGCGGTCCAGGACGAACGTGCCGGGCTCGGTCAGGAAGCTCGCGTCGTTCTCCACCCTGGTGGGCAGGCCGAAGCCGCGTGACGACTGGCCACCCCAGACCGCGTTGTACAGCTCGGCCGCCCAGCCGAAGGCGGGCTGCGCCATGGTGATCACGGTGGAGCGCGCGTCGCCGGTGACGGCGGCCACGCCGCAGCGGGCCTCGGTCCAGGGGTAGACGCCCCGGTAGACGAACTCGACGTCGCCAGGGCTGTGCCAGCCCTGCGGGTCCGTGCTGTCGGTCGTGTAGCCCGTCTCGGTTACGGCGACCGTGCCGGGGAGGGCGTCGACGGCCGCCCGCTCGGCCCTGCGGCCGTCGACGTAGAGCTGGCGGGTTTCGAGGTCGCCGACGTCGGCCAGCCACACGCCGTCGCGCTCCCGCCAGCCGCCGATCTCCCGCCCGCCGCTGATGACGCTCTCGCCGCGCTCGTCGCCCTGGTAGACGACCCCGGAGTCGGCCTCGGTCAACTCCAGGGGCGCGGACAGCGCGTACGTACCCGCCCCGAGGTGGACGACGACGTCACCGGTAACCTCACGGGCCGCGGCCTGGGCGCGCTCCAGGGTGGCGAAGGGCCGCTCCTGGGTTCCCTGCCAGGAGTCGTCACCCGAAGGGGCGACGTGGAAATGGAACATCACAGACATCACCTTTGCTGTATATGGCGTACACGTAGTAGTGCACCATAAACGAGAGGAGCGCACACATGACGAGAGATCCGGACCGCGTCGTCGAGCTGCTGTGGCACGAAGGCGGCCGCGAGCCCCGCCCAGGGCTGAGCCTGGCCCGGATCGTGTGCGCCGGCATCGAGCTGGCCGACGCCGAGGGCCTGGAGGGCCTGTCCATGCGCAAGGTGGCCGACCGGCTCGGCTTCACCACGATGTCGCTCTACCGCCACGTCCCCGGCCGCGACCAGCTCGTCGACCTCATGCGCGACGCGGTCCTTGGCGAGCAGCCCCTGACGGGCCCGCAGGAGGGCGGCTGGCGGGCCCGGCTGGAGGCGTGCGCCCGCGCGGCCTGGGACCTGCGCAGGCGGCACCCGTGGCTGGCCGAGGTGCGCGGCACCCGTCACGTGCCCGGCCCCAACGCCGTCGCGCTCTACGAGTACATGCTGAGCACGGTCGCCGGCACCGGGCTGAGACCCGCCGAGATGATCGCCGTGGTGGGCCTGGTCGGCCGCTTCATCGACGCCGAGGCCCTGGTGCTGGTGGAGACGTCCAGGGAGGAGCGGCACAGCGGGGTCAGCGAGGAGGAGTGGTGGGGCGCCCGCGACTCGCTCTACGAGCGGCTCGACCGCTACCCGACGCTCTCCTACCTGTGGGAGGCGGGCGGGTACGACCAGCCCGAGGACTCCTTCGAGTTCGGCCTGCGGCGCGTGCTGGACGGCATCGAGGTGCTCATCAAAGAGCGTGATGAAAAGCGTGATGAAACCTGCCGGGTTTGTGGCACGGTTCTGGAGGGCGCCCCGTCCGGACGGCCCCGCCGGTACTGCTCGCGCGCCTGCCAGCAGCGCGCCTACCGCAAGCGCGCCACCCCCTAGAGGGCGAGCACCTGCGAGACCGCCCGCATCAGGCTCGACCGGTACGTCCCGCCGTACAGCACGACGTGGACGAGCAGCGGGTGCAACTGGTGCAAAGGCACCCGATCCCGCCACCCGTCGGCCAGTGGCGCCACCTCCTGGTAGGCCCCCAGCACCCGGTCCAGGAACGGCGCACCGAACAGCGCGAGCATCGCCAGGTCGGTCTCCCGGTGCCCCCCGTGCGCCGCCGGGTCAACGACCACCCCGGTGCCGCCCGACCACAGCACGTTGCCGCTCCACAGGTCGCCGTGGACGCGCGCCGCCGGTTCCGGCGGCCCCGCGACCTCGGCGAACCGCTCCACAGCCCGTTCGACCAGGCCGGCGTCCCCGGACGACAGGCGCGCCCGCCGAAGGAACGGCAGGACGCGGCGGGAGGCGTAGAAGTCCGGCCAGTCATCGGCGGGCGAGTTGTCCATCGGCAGCTCCGCGATGAACCCCTGCCAGGGCGCGCCGAAGGCGGGCGCGCCCGCGAGGTGCAGCCGCGCGAGATCACGCCCGAACCGCTCGGCAGCGGCGGCGGTCGGCGGCTCCTCCGCCACCCACGACAGCACCAGCCGGTCACCGTCGGCCTCGACCACCTCGGGCACCGCGATCGCCTCACCCAGCCAACGCAGCCCCGCGGCCTCGGACGCGATCAGCGGCGGCGGGGCCCCGTCCTTGACGAACACCTCGCGACCGTCGTCCAGCACGCCGCGCCGCAGCCGCCAGCCGTGCGACGAGCCAAGATCCTCAGTCGATCTCATCGGCGACATGCTTGGCGACGCCCTCGCACGCGGCCTCCACGAGGCGCAGCACCTCTTCGAAGCCCTCCCGCCCGCCGTAGTACGGATCGGGCACCTCGGCCCCTTCGGGGGCGTCAGGGTCGAACGACCGCAGCAGCCGCACCTCGGCGTCGCCGGGCGCGATCCGCCGCAGAAACCGCAGGTTGTCGCGGTCCATGGCCAGCACGAGGTCGTAGCGGTCGAACCAGTCGTCGGTGAACTGCCTGGCCCGATGCGCCGAGCCGTCGTATCCGTGCTCGGACAAGGTCTGCAGGGCCCGCTCGTCCATCGGGTCGCCGGCGTGCCAACCGCCGGTTCCGGCGCTCTCGACCAGAACCCGGTCCCCGAGCCCGTGGTCGGCCAGCTTCCTGCGGAGCACCACCTCGGCCATGGGTGAACGGCAGATGTTTCCCATGCACACCAGGATCACGCGGTAGGTCATAGAGCCCATCATGACGGTGACCGGGCGCGTTCACCGAACGTTCACCCTCGATGGGGGGCTTGAGTCACTTTGCCTGCGTAATTTCTGAGTCGACTAAGGACCAAGTGGGAGGAACCCAACCGTGAAGTATGCAGGCCGGCTCGCCGCCGTCGCCGTAGTCGGCGCGCTCTCGCTCGCTGCGTGCGGCACAGACAACAACGGCACTGGTGGCACGAGCACCTCTGCCGCTACCGCCCAGGGCAACGACAACGGCGGCACGATCAACGCCGCGGGCTCCTCTGCCCAGGGCCCCGCGATCGACCAGTGGAAGAAGGACTTCCAGGCCAAGAACCCTGGGGTCAGCCTGAACTACCAGCCCAGCGGCTCCGGCGCGGGCGTGCAGGCCTTCATCCAGGGAACGGTCGCCTTCGCGGGCTCCGACTCGGCCCTCAAGGACGACAAGGGCGAGCCCGCCCAGGCCGACGCCCGGTGCAAGACCGGCAAGGCCATCAACATCCCGATGGTGACCGGCCCCATCGCGATCGTTTACAACCTGCCCGGTGTCGAGGGCCTGCAGCTGTCGCCCAAGACGCTCAGCGCCATCTTCAACGGCAAGATCACCAAGTGGGACGACGCGGCCATCAAGGCCGACAATCCGCAGGCCAAGCTGCCTTCCACGCCGATCCAGGCGTTCCACCGCTCGGACGAGTCCGGCACCAGCGACAACTTCACCAAGTTCCTCAAGGCGACCGCTGACTGGCCGTACGAGCCGGCCAAGGCGTGGCCCGCCGAGGCCAAGGGCCAGGGCGCCAAGGGCTCCGACCAGATCGCGTCCAGCGTCAAGGGCGGCGAGGGCGCCATCAGCTACGTCGACCTCGCCTACGCCGAGAACTCCCAGCTGCAGAAGGCCAAGGTCTCCAACGGCGCCGGCGAGTTCGTCGAGCTGTCGCCCGAAAGCGCGGCCAAGACGGTCGAGACCGCCGAGATCAAGGGCACCGGCAACGACCTCAAGCTGAGCATCGACTACGCCACCAAGACCCCGGGCGCCTACCCGATCGTCCTGGTCACGTACGAGATCACCTGCGAGAAGGGCCTGCCGGCCGACCAGGCCAAGCTGGTCAAGTCCTTCCTCACCTACACCGCCAGCGACGAGGGCCAGGCCGCGCTGAAGGACCTGGGTTACGCCCCGCTCTCAGGCACCCTGCTCACCAAGGTTCGTTCCGCTGTCGAGGCGATCTCCTAACAACTCATGACGACAAACGTCCGTACCCGCGGGGGCGGGCCGGCCACGGGCCGGCCCGCCTCGCGGCGCAGCCATGGTGAAGGTCCCTTCCGGTTCGCGGCCACCGGCGCGGGCATCGTCCTGCTGGCGATCATGGCGGCCATCGCCGTCTTCCTCATCAGCGAGGCCATCCCCGCCCTGCAGGCGAACAAGGGCTCCTTCTTCACCGAGCTGATCTGGGACCCCAACGGCAGCCAGGTGTTCGGCATCGCCGCGCTGGCGTTCGGCACGATCCTCAGCTCGGCACTCGCGCTCGTCATCGCGACCCCGATCGCGGTCGGCGTGGCCCTGTTCATCTCCCACTACGCGCCCCGCCGCCTGGCCGGCCCGCTCGGCTACCTGGTGGACCTGCTCGCCGCCGTCCCCAGCGTGGTCTACGGCCTGTGGGGCATCACCTTCCTGGTTCCCCTGCTCAAGACGCCGTCGCAGTGGCTGAACGACACCCTCGGCTGGTTCCCGCTGTTCGCCGGCGAGGGCGCCGTCGGCGGCAAGACCATGATCGCGGGCGCGATCGTGCTGGCGATCATGATCCTGCCGATCATCGCGGCCATCTCCCGCGAGGTCTTCCTCCAGGCCCCCAAGATGAACGAGGAGGCGGCGCTCGCACTCGGCGCCACCCGCTGGGAAATGATCAGAATGGCCGTGCTGCCGTTCGGCCGCCCCGGCGTCATCAGCGCCGCGATGCTCGGCCTGGGCCGGGCGATGGGCGAGACCATCGCGGTCGCGCTGATCTTCCCCGCCACCTTCGACATCACCTTCGAGATCCTCACCCCGCACGCCAACAGCATCGCAGCCAACATCGCCAACGGCTTCGGCGAGGCCACCCCGATCGGCCGTGGCGCGCTGATCGCCTCCGGCCTGGTGCTGTTCCTGATCACCCTGCTCGTGAACATGGGCGCGCGCTTCGTCATCAACCGCCGCAAGGAGTTCGCGAGGGCCGGCGCATGACCACGATCCAGCACATCTCGACCAGCCGACGCATCAAGGACCGCATCGTCCAAGGGCTGGTCTACCTCGCGTTCGCGCTGGCGGTGGTGCCGCTCGTCTCGGTGCTCTGGCTCGTCATCAAGAACGGCCTGGCCCGCTTCGACCTGGAGTTCCTCACCCACTCGATGCGCAACATCGGCGCGCGGGACGCGGGCGGCGGCGCCTACCACGCGATCATCGGCACGCTCGAACAGGTCCTGCTGGCCTCACTCATCTCCGTCCCGATCGGCCTGCTCACCGCGATCTACCTGGTCGAGTACGGCAACGGCGACCGGCTGAGCCGATACATCAGCTTCTTCGTGGACGTCATGACCGGCGTCCCTTCTGTCGTTTCCGGCCTGTTCATCCTGGCGTTCTGGATCCTGTTCCTCGGGATGCCGTTCTCCGGCTTCGCCGGCGCGCTCGCCCTGTCGATCCTGATGATGCCGACCGTGGTCAGATCGGCCGAGGAGATGCTCCGCCTGGTCCCCAACGACCTGCGCGAAGCCTCGTACGCGCTGGGCGTCGCCAAGTGGCGAACGATCGTGCGGGTCGTCCTGCCGACCGCCTTCACCGGCATCGTCACCGGTGTCATGCTCGCGGTGGCCAGGGTCGCGGGCGAGACCGCGCCGCTGCTGCTGACCGTGTTCTTCACCGACTCCATCAACAACGACCCGTTCAACGGGCCGCAGATGGGGCTTCCCCTCTTCGTCTTCGACCAGGCAGGACGTCCCAACGACACCGCCGTGGACCGGGCGTGGACCGGAGCCCTCACGCTCATCCTGATCGTCATGCTGCTGAACCTGGTGGCGCGCCTCATCGCCCGGTGGCGAGCGCCGTCCAGGGGCCGATAGGGGGTATCCGCAGAAATGTCTAAGCAGATCCAGGTCTCGGGCCTCGACGCCTACTACGGGTCGCACAAGGCCATCGAGGACGTCTCGATGACCATCGAGCCGCGCTCGATCACCGCCTTCATCGGCCCGTCCGGATGCGGCAAGTCGACGTTCCTGCGCACGCTCAACCGGATGCACGAGGTCATCCCGGGCGCGCGGGTGGAGGGCAAGGTGCTGCTCGACGGCGAGGACCTGTACGCCCCCAGCATCGAACCGGTCTCGGTACGCAGGATGATCGGCATGGTCTTCCAGCGTCCAAACCCGTTCCCCACGATGTCGATCTACGAGAACGTCGCCGCCGGGCTCCGGCTCAACGGCCGCGTCGCCAAGTCGCAGCTCGACGGCGTCGTGGAGGAGTCGCTCAAGGGCGCCAACCTCTGGAACGAGGTCAAGGACCGCCTCAACAAGCCCGGCGCCGGGCTGTCGGGCGGCCAGCAGCAGCGGCTCTGCATCGCCCGCGCGATCGCCGTCAAGCCGGAGGTGCTGCTCATGGACGAGCCGTGCTCCGCCCTCGACCCGATCTCCACGCTGGCCATCGAGGACCTGATGGCCAAGCTCAAGGACGAGTTCACGATCGTCATCGTCACCCACAACATGCAGCAGGCCGCCCGGGTCAGCGACAGGACCGCCTTCTTCAACCTCGCCGCGCAGGGCAAGCCCGGCAAGGTCATCGAGATGGACGAGACCTCCCGCATGTTCACCAACCCCACCCAGAAGGCGACCGAGGACTACATCACCGGGCGCTTCGGCTGATGATCCACCAGCAGGCGGCATCCACGGTGAACGGGGACACGAGGACCAAGCCCGTACTGCTCATCGCCGACCCCGACTGGGCCGTCGTGGAGGAGGTGGCCGCGGTTCTCGAACGCGAGGGCGTGGCCGTGACGGGCGTCGGCGACGGCGCCCAGGGGCTGCTGCAAGCAGGAGCGCTGCAGCCCGACGTGGTACTGGTCGCCGCCACCCTGCCGGTCATCGACGCGGTGGAGTTCGTCCGCGCGGTGCGGCTCTCACGAGCCGTACCGGTGCTCCTGGGCGTCGGTGAAGGGCACGCGGAGCAGGCCGTGGCGGCCCTCGCGGCCGGAGCCGCGGCCTGCGTCGCCCGCCCGTACCGGGTGCCCGAACTGCTCCCGTTCATCCAGGCCGCCTCCCCCGAGGGGCGCAAGGTGCTCGCGGTCGGCCCCGTCGAGCTGGACATCCAGGCCTACCAGGTCAGGGTGGACGGGCGGGCCGTGCACCTGCCGCTGCGCGAGTTCGAGCTGCTGCACTACCTGATGCGCAACGCCGACCGGACGGTGACCCGCGAGCAGATCATGCGGCACGTCTGGCACGCGGCGGCCAACACCTCGACGAACACGATCGCGGTGCACGTCAAACGGCTGCGTCACCGGCTCGGTGACAACGACGACCAGCTCATCCAGACCGTCCGCGGCGTGGGCTACCGCCTCGTCACGCCCGGCATTTCCGGAACGACCGCATAATGCGCGTGGCGACGCCCTCCACCGTCGCTATGCCGTACCCCACCTCGGCACTCCCCTCGCTGAGGACGGCGACCGCGTAGTCATGGCCGTGGCCACGTATCACCCCGACGCTGACCACGGCCCACCGCTTGGTCGACACGCGCTTCAGCCAGCCGTTCTTGAGCGCCACCCGGTCGCCCTTGCAGGCGGCGGCGCTGACGCCCCAGTTCTGGCCGTCGACGACCTTGCCCATCAGCCTGAGCACCTGCGCCCGGTCCTTGGCCGGGAGCGGGCTCTTCTTCGACACCAGCGCCTTCATCAGGCGGACCTGGTCCTCCGCTGACGTCCTGGTGATGCCCCAGCAGTACAGGTCCAGGCAGTCGCCGGGGACACCCTGGGTGTGGCGCAGGCCGAACCGCCTGCCCGCCCTGGTGAAACCGGAGGCGCCGCCGACCCGGAGCCAGAGCCGGTCGGCGGCGTGGTTGTCGCTGTAGCGGATCATCAGGTCGGCGTCGTGCCTGGTCGCCCTGGAGAGCTTGCGCCACGGCGTTCTGAGCAGCAGGGCCATCAGGATCTGCACCTTGGCGGTGCTCGCGGTGATCAGACGCTCGTTGCGGTGATAGCGATACAGGCGGCCGGTGCCCAGGTCCTGGACCATGGCGGTGACAGGCCCCGGACGTCCTGCCAGGTAGTGGTTCAGACGCTCGGTGATCTTCTTGGGCACGCCGGGCGCCACCCTCGCCACAAGCCCTCCGGCCCCCTCCATCACCCCTGGGCTCCTGGCCCCCTCAGCTGTCGTCAGCCCTTCAGGGTTCTCCGCTTCCACAGCCCTCATCAGGCTCTCAGGGCTTTTCGCCCCATCGGCCCTTTTCACACCTACCTGGCTTGTGATCAACTCCTCAGCCCGTGTCTCCCCCTCGACGGGCGATGCGTGCTGGAGGCCGGCGGCCCCAGGCTGCCCGACCGTCGCCTGGGCGCCGCTGCCACACCCGGTCATCGGCAGGAGAAGGGCCACAGCAGTGATCAATCGCGATAACACGTCCCCGCCCTTCTCATGATTTTCCGCGAATTATCGCGAGAAACCAGACATCGGTGCTAGCGGGAAACGTGCACCATTTTCGCGATCGACTCGTCGTCGCAGGTGGCCCAGAAGCCGCCCACGACATCCTCCAGGTGCTGGAGCGAGTCCGCCCGGAACAGCACATCCTGATATTTCGTGATGTCGTACTTGGTGGTGCTCATGGCCCGCAGGTCCAGCGGCCTGATGTCCATGCCGCAGAACTCCTCGATCTCCCCGTACGACGACAGGATCCCGGCCCCGTACGCCTTGAGCTCGGCCCCCTCCGACATCACGCCGAACTCCAGCGTGAACCAGAACACCTTCGAGACGATCTCCAGCGCCTCCTCGCTCTCCACCCGCCGTGCCGCCTCCCCTGCCAGCCGGTAGAGGGCTGCGTACCGGTCGTTGGCCAGCGCGTTGGCGTGCCCGATCACCTCGTGGATCACGTCCGGCTCGGGCGTGTAGAACGGCACGGAATGGTGGCGGATGTACTGCGTCGAGTGGAAGTAGCCGTCGGCGAGCACGCCGTAGAAGTCGCGCAGCGGGACGAGCCCGGCGGCCGGCAGGTACCGGAAGCCCGTCAGCGGCTCGAGCAGCCGGCTGACCTCCTCCAACTGCGGGATCCTGTCCTGAGGCAGCCCGAGCCTGGCGGCGCCGTCGAGGTACTCCGCCGTGGCGTACTTGTCGTGCTTGACCGCCAGTTCCCTGGTGACCAGCGCCCAGATGCCGTGCTCCTGCTCGGTGTACTCGGCGACCGGGATCGGCGTCCCGCGTCGGTAGTTCACCGCCAGCCCCGCGATCGCGTTGCGCCTGGCCCGGTAGACCGGGTCGGCGAAACCAGGGTGCGACGCGGCCAGCTCGACCACCACCGAACCGTCATCCTTGGCCGCGACCGGGGCGAAGTACTGTGCTTCCTCGAACATGGAGCAGATAACAGCAAATCCGAAATTTCCTGGCAAGAGCGCCCAGTTCTCCTGAGCGATACGCTAGCTCAGGTACGCCTATAACCCCATTCTCCTGGTCGAATCGCACAGTCTCGAGGGAGGCCGCCCATGGACGAGTTGGACGCCAAGTTGCTCGTGACCATGCGGGCTCACCCGCGCATCGGGCTCACCGAACTGGCCCGGCTGCTCGGCGTAGCCAGAGGCACTGTCCAGGCCCGCGTGGAGAAGCTGACGGCGCGCGGCGTGATCACCGACTTCGGCCCGACCGTTTCCACCACCGCGGCCGGGTACCCGATCCTCTCGTTCGTGTCCCTGCAAATCGCCCAGGGACGCCTGGACGAAGCCGTCCAGGCCCTTCGCGCCGTCCCGCAGATCCTGGAGGTGTACGGCACGAGCGGCCAGCATGACCTGCTCTGCCGGGTGGTCGCCCGCAGCACCGACCACCTCCAGGAGGTCATCGCGCGCATCCTGGCCTCCCCCGCCGTCCAGCGGACGGACACCACGATCGCGCTCTCAACCCAGATCCCGTACCGCGTCGAACCCCTGCTGACGTCCCGCTGACCACCAACGCACCCACCCGCGCCTGGCCTCGGCCAGTAACCCGCCCTTCCGACCGAGCCGCGGCTACCCGATGACGAGCGGACATCTTCAACCCGCTGAAACGACACACGCGCAACGGCCACACAAAGACCACCGCAGCCTCGAAGAGCCCACAGCCCGCGCGTCGCCCTGGACGGCACCTGCCGAACGACGTGACGCTGCTGCGGGCGCTCCACATGCACGCCTAGCCGAAGAGCAGAGCGCCGTCACGGGCCCTCGCCCACAACACACAGCACGGGGCCAACGCGCCCCCTACCTAGTCACACCGTGCGCTCGTGGCCTGCCTCAAGCGCACTCAGGCTGCCGTGAGCACCATGGGGGGGCTTACACGGCGACCACGCAACACGCCCTGCCGACAGTGGTGTTGGGACTCCATGCACGAGGGACGGCACCACCGCCGCGCATCAGAGGGCGGCGCAGCGCTCGTGACCTGTTGCGCTCCCCAGCCGACCTGTCGCGATCCATGGCGAAACCCATGGCCGAATGGTGGAGACCAGGGCCGAGACGTTGATGTCAGCCAGGGCCGACATCAAGTGCGGCGCCGGCTACGAGCAGCGGGATACCTGCCAACTGGGGCCACGGCTCCTCGCCTGAGAACCGGACTTCCCCGCAAAGCAGAAAGGGCGGGAAGAGAACCCCACAAAGGGATCCCCTTCCCGCCCTCACCAAAAGATTGTCCGGCGGTGACCTACTCTCCCACACCCTCCCGAGTGCAGTACCATCGGCGCAGGGAAGCTTAACTTCCGG
>NZ_JBEXUP010000021.1:0-81539 GCF_040614375.1 Nonomuraea sp. NPDC005983 | reverse complement strand
GCGGGACGCCGGGCGGCGCGGCGGGCGAGACGAACGCCGCCGCCTGCGTCGCGATGCGCACCCCCAT
The DNA here is from genome assembly GCF_040614375.1 of Nonomuraea sp. NPDC005983. NCBI lineage: Bacteria > Bacillati > Actinomycetota > Actinomycetes > Streptosporangiales > Streptosporangiaceae > Nonomuraea > Nonomuraea sp. NPDC005983. The sequence goes on along the minus strand of NZ_JBEXUP010000021.1, from coordinate 81,472 downwards.
CTCGTGCTGGACCTGCGGCGAGAGGTCGTGCCAGCGCGCCAGGTACTGCCGGGCGGCCGCGGCCACCTCCTCCGGGAGCTGCGACAGCTCCAGCGTGGCCGCCCAGGCGGCCAGCGGCGGCGGCATCATGATGAACTGCCCGCGATCGCGCGGCGCCCGCTCGGCGATCACGATGGTTCCGGCGAAGATGTCGCCGAGCCGCTTGCCGCGCTGCGAGACCAGCGACGAGATCAGCGCCGGAGCCCCCGAGAACATCCAGAACTCCAGCAGCCCGGCCAGCCCGCGGAACAGCGCCTGCCTGAACCGTTCCGGGCTGCCGTCGTCGCTCACCACCCGCAGCCCCAGCGCCATCTTGCCGAGGCTGCGCCCCCTGCTGGCGGTCTCGACGACCACCGGATAGCCCACCAGCACCAGCACCAGCAGCACGATCGAGACCGCGGCGAACATCGCCGCGTCGGAGACCAGGGCGAACGCCTCAAGCAGCACGAAGGACACGATCAGCACGGTGATCTGCAACGCCATGTCGATGATGAGCGCGAGCGCCCGCGACGGCATCTGCGCCACCCGTACCTCGACGACGACGGCGTCGCCCGTCACAACCTCTGACATACGTGGAGCCTAACGGCAACGGACCGGGTGATGAGCGTCCACAATGGTCCGGTGGACATTGATGCGTTTGTCGCCGCACACCGCCCGGTTTGGGACAGGCTTGAGCACCTGGTCAAGCACCGCTCCACGCTGACCGGCGCGGAGGTCGACGAGCTGGTGGACCTCTACCAGCGCGTGTCCACGCACCTGTCCATCGTACGGTCCGCCTCCAGCGACGCGATGCTGGCGGGCCGCCTGTCGGCGCTGGTCGCCAGGGCCAGGTCGGCGGTGACGGGCGCGCACACGCCCGCCTGGCGCGAGCTGACCAGATTCTTCACGGTGTCGTTCCCCGTGGTCGCCTACCGGGCGAGGTGGTGGTGGCTGGCCACGGCGGTGGCCTGCGTCGCGGTGTCGTGGCTGCTCGGGGCGTGGGTCGCGGGCGACCCGCAGGTGCAGGCGTCCGTCGCCTCGCCGGAGGAGATCACCAGACTGGTCGAGCACGACTTCGCCGACTACTACTCGGAGCACCCCGCCGCCTCCTTCGCCGGTCAGGTGTGGATCAACAACGCCTGGGTGTCCGCCCAGGTCATCATCTTCGCGATCCTCCTCGGGCTGCCGATCCCGTTCGTCCTGTGGCAGAACGTCTCGAACGTCGGCGTCTCCGCCGGGTTGATGGCGTCCAGGGACAAGCTCGACATCTTCTTCGGGCTCATCACCCCGCACGGGCTGCTGGAGCTCACCGCGGTCTTCCTGGCGGCCGCCGTGGGCATGCGCCTGGGGTGGACGGTCATCGACCCAGGGCCGCGCAGGCGCGTCGAGGCCCTGGCCGAGCAGGGCAGGGCGGTGATGACCGTGGCGCTCGCCCTGGTCGCGGTGCTGTTCGTGTCGGGGCTGATCGAGGCGTTCGTCACCCCGTCGGGGCTGCCGACCGCGGTGCGGATCGGCATCGGGGTGCTGGCCGAAGGGGCGTTCCTCGCCTACGTGGTGGTCTTCGGACGCCGCGCGCTCCGCCAGAACGAGACCGGCGACCTCGAACGCGCCCCGGACGTGGCCCCGACCGCCTGAGAAGGAGCACGTGCCCCAGGAAACCGGGGCCAACCGGGGCCGACTGGGGCCGCCCAGCGCCTGGCTGGCCGGAGGAAGCGCCGCAGGCGCGCGGGCGAACCCGCCCGGCGGCACGTCCTAGATGTACTGACCTAGAGGCGGCCTGCCGCCTTCAGGGCGAGGTAGGCGTCGGCCAGGGCCGGAGCGATGTCGTCAGGGGGTGCGTCGACCACCTCGACGCCATGGCGGCGCAGCCTGGCGGTGATGCGCCTGCGTTCGAGCTGCGTGTGCTCGGCCGCCGCCGCGTCGTACACCTGCTCGGCCGTCGCCCGCTGCGCGGCCATCGCCGCCACCCGCGGGTCGGACACGCCCGCCACCAGCACCAGGTGCCGCGAAGAGAGCTGCGGCAGCACCGGCATCAGCCCCTCCTCCAGCGCCGCCGCGTTCAGGTCGGTCAGCAGCACGACCAGGCAGCGCCGCTTGGCCCGCGACAGGATGGCCGCCACCATCCCTTGCGAGTCGGCCTCGACCAGCTCGGCCTCGATCGGCGCCATCACGTTGACCAGCGACGACAGCAGCTCGGTACGGGACGCCCCGGCCACCCAGGCGCGTACCGCCCGGTCGTAGGCAAGGAAGTCCACCTGGTCGCCGGCCTTGGCGGCGAGCGCGGCCAGCAGCAGCGCCGCGTCCATCGACCAGTCGAGCCGCGGCCAGCCGGGTGCCGGGCGCGGGTCGGGACTGACCAGCAGCCCGCTCCCGCGTGCCGGGGCCCCGGCCATCGGGACGGGTGCGTCGCCCACGCGTCCGGCCGACGTCCGGCCGGTGTCGATCACGATCAGCACCCGCCGGTCGCGCTCCGGCCGCCAGGTGCGCACGACCACGTCGTGCCGGCGCGCGCTGGCCCGCCAGTCGATCGAGCGGACGTCGTCGCCCACCACGTACTCGCGCAGCGAGTCGAACTCGGTGCCCTGGCCGCGCACCAGCGCGGGGTGCTGGCCGTCGAGCTCGCGCAGCCTGGCCAGGCGGGACGGCAGGTGCTTGCGCGACAGGAACGGCGGCAGCACGCGTACCGACCACGGCGCGCGGTGGGTGCCCTGCCGCGCGGCCAGCCCCAGCGGGCCGAGCGAGCGCACGGTGACCGCCACCGCCCCCCGGTCGCCACGCCTGGTGGGGGTGAGGGTCACGACGAGGCGGCGGCGCTCTCCGGCGGGCACATTCAGGTCGAGGACGCGGGGCGTGGCGCCGGCGGAGGGCGGCCAGGCGTCTCTGAGCAGGCCGCGCACCCGCCTGCCGCCCGGGTTCTCCACGACCAGCTCGACCTGGGCCGCCTGGCCGAGCCGCACCAGGGTGTCGCCGGAGCGGTGGAAGCGCAGCGGGCGGACCGCGCCCGCGAACACCAGGTCCACGATGACCGCGGCGGCCAGCAGCAGGCAGACCCCGGCCAGCGCGGCCCCCGGCTGCGGCGCGAGCAGCACCACCACGATCCCGAGCGCCGCGACCAGCCCGGCGCGTCCGGTCAGAGCCATCAGCGCGGGACCGGGACCGAGGCCAGGATGCCGTCGAGCAGCCCGTCGGCGGTCGCGCCCTCCAGCTCGGCCTCCGGACGAAGCTGGATGCGGTGCCGCAGCGCGGGCCGCGCGAGCGCCTTCACGTCGTCGGGGGTGACGTAGGCGCGGCCCGAAAGCCAGGCCCAGGCGCGGGCGGCGGCCAGCAGCGCGGTCGCGCCTCGCGGCGAGACGCCGAGCTGCAGCGACGGCGAGTTCCTGGTGGCCCTCGCCACGTCCACGATGTAACCGAGCACCTCGGGCGCCACGTGCACCTGCGCGGCCGCCTCGCGCCCGGCGGCGAGGTCGGCGGCGGTGGCGACGGGCTTGATCTCCGACAGGTCGCGCGGGTCGAAGCCGCGCGCGTGCCGTTCGAGCACCGAGATCTCGTGCTCGCGTGGCGGCAGCGGCACGGTCAGCTTGAGCAGGAACCGGTCGAGCTGCGCCTCGGGGAGCTGGTAGGTGCCCTCGTACTCGACGGGGTTCTGCGTCGCGCACACCACGAACGGGTCGGGCAGCTGACGCGCGTCGCCCTCCACGCTGACCTGCCGCTCCTCCATCGCCTCCAGCAGCGCGGCCTGCGTCTTCGGCGGGGTGCGGTTGATCTCGTCGGCCAGCAGCAGGTTGGTGAAGACGGGCCCCTCGCGGAACTCGAACCTGGCGGTCTTCGCGTCGTAGATCAGCGACCCGGTGACGTCGCCCGGCATCAGGTCGGGGGTGAACTGCACCCGCTTGAAGTCCAGCGACAGCGCCGCGGACAGGGTCCGGACCATCAGCGTCTTGGCCACGCCGGGCACGCCTTCGAGCAGCACGTGCCCCCTGCACAGCAGTGCGATGACCAGCCCGGTCACCACCGCGTCCTGGCCGACCACGGCCTTGGACACCTCAGCGCGCAGCGCGCCGAGCGCCTCCCTGGCCGGGTCGCCGTGGCCCGCCGTGCGGGTGGTCTCGTCAATGTTCACTGACCGTCCTTTCGATGGCGTCCAAGTATCCGGCCAGGGCCACGAGGCCGGCGTCGTCGACGGGCGGCGGGCCGTACAGCGCGGCGCCGACCTGCTGCGGGTCCTGCCCGGTGCGGGCGGCCAGCGCCGCCACCACCTCGTGCCGGCCCGCGCCGGCGCCGAGCCCCAGCCGGGGTGTCAGCCTGTCGACCGTGCCCGCCCTGAGCGAGTCGGCGGCCCTGGCCCTGGCCCGCCTGGCCCGGTAGAGCCTGCCCCGCCCCTCGACCGTCTCGGCGGCCCGCACCACGACGGGCAGTCGCTCGGCCACGACGGGCCCGAGCCGCCTGCCCCGCCAGAACGCGACCAGGATCACGGTGAGGCAGCTCATCAGCACGGCCCACGGGACGCCCGCGGGCATCAGCTCGTAGATCGACTTCCCCTCCGGGCCTGGCAACCGGCCGACAGGCGGGGTCTCGGCCCGGACCAGCCAGGTGACGGGCTTGCCCCGGTCGAGCAGGTTCAGCGCCAGGGCCGCGTTGCCGTCCTCGGCCAGGCGCTGGTTGGTCATGAAGGAGCCGCTGCCCAGCACGGTGGTGGTGCCGCCCGCGTTGGGGTAGCTGATCAGGGTCCAGCCGTCGCCCGCCGGGTAGCAGCCGGTGGAGCCGGCCGGGCCGGTGAAGGCGGACCCGCCGAGGTACGCGCTGCCGGCGCGGGCTGCGCCGGGCAGCCGGCACTCGGGCTCGCGCGAGCGTTCCCTGGCGCCGCCCCGCACCGTGTCGACTCCGGGCGCGAGCGCGCCGAGCCCGCCCACGTCGCCGACGATCACCCGGTCACCGGGGACGCGGGCCAGCTGGAAGGTGTCGATGTACGCGGTGTCGGTGACCAGCAGCAACCCGCCCGCCGAGCTCGCGGCGCTCGCGGCCTCCAGCGAGTCGACCCTGTTGACGGTGACGCCGCGGGCGCGCAGCAGCTCGGCGAGCGCCCTGGAGCCTGCCAGCGAGCCGTCGGCCGGGTCGAGGCGACGGGACTCGCCCGTTCCCGGCCTGAGGAGCACGGCGAGGACGGCGGCCAGCACGATGATCAGCCCGAGCACGACGGCCATCCGGCTGGACCGCCAGATGGAGCGCGCGGTGGGCGAGACTGAGGAGGAGGCGGCTGTCTCCGCCGGACGCAGGCCGAGGCTCACGCCGGACCTCCCAGGGGAACCGGGCGGGCCTGGCGGAGCCGCTCGTCGAGGGCGGACATGTCGCGGTAGGCCGCCTCGGTGCCGGGGACGCCGCCGTACGTGACGTCGTCGAACGAGCGGGCGGCGGACGTCAACTCGGCCGCGAAACCGGGCAGCGCGAGCCCGGCCTCCGCGGCCAGCTCGTCGGCCGTGCGGCCGGGCATCCCGTCGACCAGGGCGCGTTCCTCCAGGTCGCGGGCGATGGCGCGGAGCCGCTCCTGGATCGCCTCGGTCCAGCGCTCTTCGGCGGCGAGCCGCTCTGCCGCCGCGCGGTGCTCGGCCGCGCTCAGCGCCCGCTCGCCGAACAGCGCCGTCGCCTGGCCCGCGGCGTTCCTGGACGCATGGCGCAGCCGCCACGCCACCAGCACGACCACGCCGACGATGATCAGCGCGATGACCACGGCTGCGATGACGCCGCCGGTCGTGCCGCCGCCCGCCGCTGAGTCCATCAGGTCGCCGACGAACTGCATGAAGCGCCGATAGAGCTGGTCGAACAGTGACTCCTGCTCGTACCCGGGCTTGAGGAGCTCCTCCGCGGCTCTGCGCGCGGCCTCCTCCCGGCTGATCGGGTTCACGACCTGGCGGAGTTGCTCGGGTGCCAGAGGTCGTCGGCCGAGGCGTGCACCCAGCCCTGCTGCTGCTGTTCGATGGCGGCCGTCTGGAGCACGAGGTCGAACGCCTCGCTGCGCATCCGCCTGTCGGCGTACAGCAGGCCGGACACGCCCGCCTCGAACGGGTAGGTGATCATCGCGCCGAGCGTGCCGCCGATCGCGATCAGCACCGCGGCCAGCACCGCGGAGAACGCCGTGCCGCCGCCGAGCACGCCGAACACGGTGCCCGCGAAGGTGAACGGCACCTGCAGGATGGTCGCGACCAGCCCCACGAGGAGCGAGGTGAGCAGCAGGATGCCGAACACCCGCCAGAAGTCGCCGGTGACCAGGTTCCACGAACGGCGCATCGCGTCGAGCGGGCCCCGGCCCTCCAGCACCACGGCGGGCGCCGCCAGCGCGAAGCGGGTGCGGAAGTACAGCGCGTAGCAGATGTAAAGGATCATGGAAACCAGGCCGAGCCCGAGCAGCGCGCCCGCCTCACCGTAGCTGCTGCCCACGCCGCTCATGATCAACGCGACGAACACCAGCGCGATGACGGCCAGTGGCACCACCAGGATGACCGCCATCAGGCCCACCACGCCGAACAGCGCGGGAACGCGGCCCTTGGTGAGCCGCCAGGCCTCCGCGGCGGTGATGCTGCCGCCGAACACGGCCCGGCCGAGGATGCGGGTCAGCACGCCGGTCAGGATGGTCACCACGACGAAGCTGACCGCGTAGGAGACGAGCGTGCCGCCGTACTGCGCGAGGAAGCCGCCGTAGGCGGCGGTGGGGTCGGCCGACACGGACTCGGGATCGGTCAGCGCTTCGCCCATGTTGCCGACCAGGAGCGCCTGCCCCACGGCGACGGGCACCGCCGCGAGCACCGCCGCGATGGCCGACAGCCCCAGCACCGCCTTGGGATTGGCGCGGACGAGCTTGATGGTGCCGTCGAGGATGTCGCCGAGGCCGAGCGGGCGCAGCGGTATGATCCCGGGGCGCAGCGCGGGCGGGTGCGGGCCGTAGCCGTAGCCGTAGCCGGGTGGCGGGGGCTGCTGGGGGTTGTACGGAATCTGCTGCTGGTGGAAGCCGGGGGCGGTCCACGGGGACGCCGACGGGGCGCCGTACGGAGGAGGTTGCTCCGTGGCCCAGCCTGGAGGCGTCTCGGGAGAGGGACCGTGACCGTCAGACATATCCCAATCCTGGCATGGTGGAAGGGGCATTGGTGTCACGGCCTCGATTCGCCGGCCCGCCTTGCCCGCATTCCAGGGCCTTTCCTGTCTTGGATCTGTAACAGGGATGGTCGAATGTCGGTCTGTTACCGCAGACTGAGAAGGCGGTGAAGGTGCCGAGGGAAATTTTGCCTTTTGCGCGGTCTCGTGTCTCTCTCATGAGCCGACCAAGGGTAACCTTCATCAATCGTACTGGTATGTCCCGGAATGCGTAGAACGAATGAGGGGCCATGAAAGGTCGCGTGCTGGTCGTCGACGACGATGCCGCTCTCGCTGAGATGCTCGGTATCGTGCTGCGCGGCGAGGGCTTCGAGCCATCCTTTGTCTCCGATGGCGACAAGGCTCTCGACGCGTTCAGAGATACCCGCCCCGACCTGGTTCTGCTCGACCTGATGCTGCCCGGTGCCGACGGCATCGACGTGGCGCGCAGGATCAGGGCGGAGTCGGGTGTCCCGATCGTCATGCTCACCGCGAAGAGCGACACGATCGACATCGTGCTCGGGCTCGAGTCCGGGGCCGACGACTACATCGTCAAGCCGTTCAAGCCGAAGGAGCTCGTCGCGCGGGTGCGCGCCAGGCTCCGCCGCACCGACGAGCCGACGCCCGAGATCCTGCAGATCGGCGACATCACCATCGACGTGGCCGGGCACTCGGTCAAGCGGGCCGAGGAGACGATCAACCTCACGCCGCTCGAGTTCGACCTGCTCGTCGCGCTGGCACGCAAGCCGCGCCAGGTGTTCACCCGCGAGGTCCTGCTCGAGCAGGTCTGGGGCTACCGCCACGCGGCCGACACCCGGCTGGTCAACGTGCACGTGCAGCGGCTCAGGGCCAAGATCGAGAAGGACCCCGAGCACCCCGAGATCGTCGTGACCGTGCGCGGCGTCGGCTACAAGGCCGGGCCGGCCTAAGCCACCCGCGCGCCCCCCAGGCCATGCCCCCGACGAAGAAGCCCCGCTCGCGCCGCCGGACACTCCGCCAGATACTGGGTGGAGTCCGGCGGCGAGCGCGGCGTGCGGCGGGCGGGCTGCGGCGGCTCTGGCGCCGCTCCCTCCAGCTCCAGGTGGTCACCAGCACGCTGGTCATCTCGGTGATCGTGGTCGTCGTGCTCGGCACCTTCCTGTCCGACCAGATCAACAAGTCGGTCGTCGCCAGCCGTCAGAGCTCCTCGGCCAACGAGGCGTTCGCCGACCGCGTCCAGATCGCCGACGCCCTCAACCAGAAGGCCGACGACCAGGGCCCCGACGCCAGCACCAGGCCGGAAGTGCTCGACCAGGTCATGGACACCATCACCGGCTCAGGCGACAACGGTTCGAAGAAGCGCTACGAGGTGCTGATCCTCAACGACAGCCCCCGTGGGTCGCGCGCCTCCGGGAACGTGATGCCGGAGAACGTGCCGCCCAGCCTGAGGCAGCGGCTGGAGCAGAAGAGCAACTACGACAAGGCGCAGGCCTACCTCGGGCCCATCCAGTTCACCGGCGAGGTCCAGGCCAAGCCCACGCTGGTGATCGGCGGCCTGGTCCACCTGAACTCGGGCGAGGTCTACGAGGTCTACCACTTCTTCCCGTTCGGCGAAGAAGAGCAGATGCTGTCCAACGTCCGGCTGGCCATCGTGGTGGTGGGCTTCGGGCTCGTGCTCCTCCTCGCCGCCATCGCCTACCTGGTGACCCGTCAGGTCGTCACCCCGGTGCGGCTGGCCCGCCAGGCCGCGGAGCGCCTCGCGTCCGGCAAGCTCGACGAGCGGCTCAAGGTGCGCGGCGAGGACGACCTGGCCCGCCTGGCGACCTCGTTCAACGAGATGGCGGCCAACCTGGCACTCAAGATCCACCAGCTGGAGGAGCTGTCGCAGGTGCAGCGGCAGTTCGTCTCCGACGTCTCGCACGAGCTGCGCACCCCGCTGACCACCGTCCGGATGGCCGCCGACCTGCTCTACGACGCCCGCGAGGACTTCGACCCGATGGCCTCCCGCTCCGCCGAGCTCATGCAGGCCCAGCTCGAACGCTTCGAGTCGATGCTCGCCGACCTGCTGGAAATCAGCCGCTACGACGCGGGCGCCGCGACCCTCGACCTCGACTCGGTGGACGTGCGCGACGTGGTGCTGCGCGCCATCGCCGACTCCGAGGCGCTGGCCGAGCGCCACACGACCCGCTTCGAGCTGCGGCTGCCCAACGAGCCGTGCATGGCCGAGATCGACAACCGCCGGGTCGAGCGCATCCTGCGCAACCTGCTGTTCAACGCCATCGAGCACGGCGAGGGCCGCGACGTCGTGGTGACCGTGGGCGCCGACAGGGACTCCGTGGCGGTCGCCGTGCGCGACCACGGGATCGGGCTGAAGCCCGGCGAGGACACCATGGTCTTCGACCGGTTCTGGCGCGCCGACCCGTCGCGGGCCAGGACCATCGGCGGCACCGGGCTCGGCCTGGCCATCTCCCGCGAGGACGCCACGCTGCACGGCGGCTGGCTGCAGGCGTGGGGGCAGCAGGGGGAGGGCTCGCAGTTCCGGCTGACGCTGCCCAGAAGCGCCGGGGCCGACCTGAAGGGGTCGCCGCTGTCGCTCGTCCCGCCGGAGATCGAGATGCGGCGCACGTGGCGCGGCCACATGACGCCGGTGCTGCTACCCGCCTCGGGTGACAGCGGCTACGAGAGTGTCTACGACGGTGGTTATGACGGCCATGACGAGGACTAACCGGCTCGGCGCCGCGATCGCCGTCGCGGCCGCCATCGCGTGCGCGAGCTCGGGCTGCGCGGTGATCCCGGTGAGCGGCCCCTTCACCATCGACGAGGGCGACGGCGGCGGCTCGATGAGCAAGCCGTTCCAGCGCATGATCGCCATCCCGCCGCGGCCGAGGTGGACCCCCCAGGAGGTCGTCGACGGCCTGCGCGCCGCCATGGCCGCCTACGACGGCGACACGCGGGTGCTGATGCAGTACCTGACGCCCGAGGCGCAGCACGCCTGGAGCCCGGACGGCCCGGTGACGGTGATCGACAACGGGTACAAGGTGGCGTACGACCCCAAGAACACCGCCGAGCAGAGCGCGTTCACGCTCACCGGCACCCAGGTCGCCCGCATCGAGGACGACGACAGGTACGTGCCGGCCAACGCCGACCTGTCCTGGAAGTTCACCGTCGTCAAGACCCCGCAGGGCGGTTACCGCATCTCCTCGATCACCGACCCCGACACGGGCAGGCCGGTCCGCGGCCTGCTGCTCACCCGCGCCGACGTCGACCGCGCCTACCGCGCCACCAACCTCTACTACCTCAACAGCCCGCCGGGCAGCGAGGGAGCCGACACGAACAGGCTCGTCGTCGACCGGGTGCGGCTGCGCGTCAGGCCGACGGAGAGCTTCGCGGAGACCATCGTCGAACGCCTGCTCAAGGGGCCGAGCCAGGCGTTGCAGGGCGCCGTCTACAGCGTCTTCCCGCCCGAGATGCGGGTCGTGTCGGTCAGGCAGGCCGACGAGCGCGTGGTGATCACCCTGTCGGGGCCGCTGGCCGCGTACGAGGCGATCGAACGCCCGCTGAAGCTCCAGCTCCGATGGAGCTTGAGCGACAACAACGTGGTCAACGGCCGCGAGATCGAGGTCCACCTCGACGGCGACACGGCGGAGCCGGTGACCGTCGAGGCCAACCTCAAGGACACCGGCCAGGACCCCGCGGTCAGCCAGGCGTACTACACCAGCAGGGGCGCGGTCCGCTCGATCGACCAGGAGGGGCCAGGGCTCCCGGTCCAGGGCCCGGCGGGCCAGCCCAACACCGCCAACACCGACCTGACCGTCTCCGCCCAGGGTGACCTGGTCGCGGCCAGGTCGAAGGCGGGCGGGATCTGGGTCTCGCGGGTCGCCGCCGACGGCAAGTGGGAGCGCTGGATCCAGGGCGACTACCAGGACCTCACCCCTCCCAGCTGGCACAGGGACGGCACCCTGTGGACCTACGACAGGCGCAGCGGCACCGTGCTGCGCTGCTACCCGTCCGGGGGGAGGGGCGCCGAGCGCGTCGCCGCCCCGGCGCTCGACGGCCTGGACGTGACCAGTCTGCGGATCGCCAGGGACGGCGTCAGGGTCGCGGTCACGATCGGGAAGAACGAGGTGCGCGTGGGCGCGCTCACCCGGTCGACGGGCTCGCCCATGCTGGCCAACTTCCAGCCCCTGGTGCTGCCCGACAGCCAGGGCAAGGAAGACATCACGGACATCGCCTGGCACGACGGCGAGCACCTGCTCGTCCTGTCGAACAACAAGGCGAGCCAGTCGGTGAAGGAGGTCAACGTCGGCGACGGCACGACGGAGACGCTCCCGGGCTACAAGGACCGCTTCGAGTCGCTGGCCGCGCTGGGCGACCACATCCTCGGCAACACGGCCGACGAGATCCTCGAGTTCAACCTCGACAAGCAGGGTTGGAGCCCCAAGATCAACGCCGACGTCGGCCCCCCGATCTTCCCTCTGGGCTGAGGCCGCGCCCGGCCTGGTCGCCTGATGATCCCCGCTGGGTTGGGGGCGTGTCGGCTCGCCGGTGTCGCCGGTGTCGCCGGTGTCGCCGCCGAGCTGGGCGCGGCGGAAACGTCGGTGGGCGGCGGCATGCTGGCCGCTGTGCTGACCGCCCTGCTCGATCTCGTCCTGCCCCAGCCGTGCGTGGCGTGCGGCGCGGCGGGTTCCCGGCTCTGCGGAACCTGCCTGGTCCCCGAGCCCGCGCCGCGGGTGTCCGTCGAGGGGGTCGCCGAGTGCTGGTCGGGCACCGACTACGAGGGGCCGGTGCGCAGGGCCGTCGTCGCCTACAAGGAGCGCGGGGAGGCGGCTCTGGCGGGCGCGCTGGCCCGGGTGCTGGCTTACACCGTCGCCTGCGCGCTGGCCCGGCGTCCCGCGCCCTGGTTCGCGGTGGTGCCGGTGCCGAGCGCCCGGCGGGCGGTTCTGGCGAGGGGGCACGACCCCGTCGGCGGGCTGGCGGCGCTCGCCGTCCGGGATCTGCGGGCGCTCGGCCACCGGGCCGAGCTGTGGCCCGCGCTCGCGCACGCCCGGCGGGTGGCCGATCAGGCGGGGCTGAGCGCCACGGAGCGGGCCGCCAACCTCGCAGGGTCCCTCCGCATGGCCGGAGCCGCCCCAGGCGCTCCAGCGCCCGCTGTGGTGCTCGTGGACGACATCGTGACCACAGGCTCCACCCTGGCGGAGGCGGCCAGGGCGCTGCGCGCGGGCGGTGCCGGGGTGCCGTTGGCGGCCACCGTCGCCGCGACACGCCGAAGATCTTGACAGTGTTTACGGTGACCCTGTGTGAAGACGGGGCTCGCCCGCCATGTGGCGTGAGGGGCACATGTCGCTATCCCCAGGTAGGCAGCCCCGCTGCTCAGCGCTCCGGAATCAGGGAGTCTAGGCTGGAAGCATGTCCGCAACCAGGGCATCTATCTGGCCCGTAACCCCAAGAGAAAATCACGGAAAGTGATCCTTTGGTCGATCCTCAGGCTGACATTCGCCCTGGATGCGGATAGCGTTCTGACATGGCACCCGTTCGGGTCCGTGGTTGCGCAGGGTCGGGGTCCCCGGCTCTGCTAGCCGATGCCAGCCGCAGGCAAAACGGTCCACGTAAGGCGACTCTTTGTCGACCGATCACGGTGCGGCTTAGGGGTAAGTCCTGCCTTCCCGGGGGTCCAGATGTCCCCCGTCAGAAGAGAAGGGCAGTAGTGGCATCAGAGCCGCGAAATCCTCAGCAGGCGGATGTGGGGTCGAAGACCAGGTCGGCCGGGCGGGTGCCCTCCGAGTTCCCGGTGACTACACGTCGGAAGAGGGTAACGGTGACAGGAAGGCAGACAGAAGACCCCGCCCGGCACGCGCGTCGTCGGGCGCTCTTTCTCAGTCGTTAGACCGAAGGGGGGCTGTTGCATGGACATCATCGTCAAGGGCCGGCACACAGGAGTGAGTGATCGGTTCCGCGACCAAGTGACGACCAAGCTGGCCAGGATCGAGCGTCTGGACAACAAACTCATCAGAGTCGACGTGGAGGTGTCGAAGGAGCGCAATCCGCGCCTCGCGAGCCAGCGGGAGCGCGTCGAGCTGACCATTCACTCTAGGGGGCCCGCGATCCGCGCAGAGGCCTCCGCCGATGACAGGTTCGCCGCCCTCGACATCGCCCTCGACAAGCTGGAGGGCCGCCTGAGGCGGCTCGCCGACCGCCGCAAGGTACACCACGGCAACCACTGCCCGCCCTCCGTGGCAGAGATCACCGCGACGCTGCCCGACGTCGCCGAACTGCCCCAGGAGAAGGCCGGGCTGGTCCCCGAGCAGGCCGAGTCCGAAGAGGACCTCCTGCCCGACGACGAGCAGTACGGCGACATCGTCCCGATCGAGATGGACGGCGAGGGTCCGCTCATCGTCCGGGAGAAGTACCACCGAGCGGAACCCATGACCATCGACCAGGCCCTCCTCGAGATGGAGCTGGTCGGCCACGACTTCTACCTCTTCCGTGACAAGGAGAGCGGTCAGCCGTGCGTGGTGTACAGCCGGCGCGGCTACAACTACGGCGTGCTAAGGCTTGTCGAGCCCTGACCGTCCGATAGGAAGATCTTCTCGACCACCCTGGAACCGCGGTACCCGTGCCATCATTGGCGGTCCAACGGCTCTGGCCCCCCGACGAGGAGGAGACGTGAGCGAGCTCAGTCCGGTGCACATGAGCGAGCGAAGCGAGGAGAAGACAGCCACGAGGCGGACCGAGGAGGCCTCGTGACGGAGTCCGGCGAGGCCCGCGCGTCAGGCAGCGAGCCGATCCGCGTGCTGATCGTGGACGACCACGAGCTCATCCGGCGGAGTCTGGCGCTGGCGCTGGCCGCCGAGCCGGACATCGAGGTGGTCGGCGAGGCGAGCGACGGGCAGGAGGCGGTCGAACTGGCCGATCGCCTCATGCCCGACGTGGCGCTGATGGACGTGCGCATGCCCAGACAGGACGGCATCGAGGCGACGAAGGGCATCAAGGCCTCCGTCCCCAGCACCCGCATCATCATGCTGACGGTCAGCGACGAGGAGGAGGACCTCTTCGAGGCCATCAAGGCCGGCGCGACGGGCTATCTGCTGAAGGACGTGCAGATCAACGACGTCCCGGCGGCGGTGCGCGGGGTGCACGAGGGCCAGTCCTTAATCAACCCGGCGATGGCGGCCAAGCTCATCAGCGAGTTCGCGAACATGAGCCGCAAGGAGGCCGAGCGCCCGCCCCAGCTGCCGGTGCCCCGGTTGACCGACCGGGAGATGGAAGTGCTGCGCCTGGTGGCCAAGGGGATGAACAACCGCGAGATCGCCAAGCAGCTGTTCATCTCCGAGAACACCGTGAAGAACCACGTCCGGAACATCCTCGACAAGCTGCAGCTCCATTCGCGCATGGAGGCCGTGGTCTACGCGGTGCGCGAACGGATGCTGGAGATCACCTGACGTCCGACTCCAGGTGGGCTGCGAGCGCGGGATCGGCCTTCTCGACCCGCACGGAGTCGCAGCCCACCCAGTCGGCGGCCGACCACAGCGCGTCGCGCAGCGCGTCGGCCCACCGCGCGCCGGTGAGCCCGGGCTCGAGGCTGAGCTGCCTGGCCACCAGCGTGGTGCCGTCGCGGGCCGGGTCGACGCGGCCGATCAGCCGGCCACCGGCGAGCACCGGCATGGTGAAGTAGCCGTGCACCCGCTTGTGCTTGGGGACGTACAGCTCCAGCTGGTACCTGAAGCCGAACACCCGCTCGGTGCGGCCGCGGTGCCAGATCAGCGAGTCGAACGGCGACAGCAGGGCCGTGCGGTGCCTTCCGCGCGCCTCCGTCTCGAGCGCCGCAGGGGCGGCCCAGGCGTGCGCCCCCTTGCCCGCTGCCGCCCCGCTGACAGCCCGCTTTCCGGCCGTCGCCTTCGTGGCCGCGCCCCTGGACGGCCAGCCGCCGACGGTCACCGGAACCAGCCCGGCGGCGCCGCTGAGCAGGGCCTCGTCGAGGATCTCGGCGAAGCGGCCCTTGAGCCGCAGGAAGTCGATCAGATCACCCCTGGTGGCGACGCCCAGCGCGCGGCCCGCGATGCCCGCCAGCCGCACCACGCACTCCTCGTCGGACAACTCCTCGCCCAGGAGCTCGGCGGGGACCACGCGCTCGGCCGGCTCGTAGACCCTGCGCCAGCCGACGCGTCGGCTGCAGACCAGCTCGCCGATGTCGAGCAGCCACTCCAGGCCGATCTTCGAGTCGGACCAGTCCCACCACGGGCCGCCGTTCTTGCCGCCGCCGACGTCGGTGGTGGTGAGCGAGCCGGCGTCGCGGGCCTGCTGGAGAAGCTCGCCGACGTGGTCGGGGACCTCGTGCCAGCGGTAGCGGCGCTCGCGGAAGGCGCGGCGGCGGAAGGAGTACAGCGGCCAGTGCTCGATCGGCAGGATGCAGGCGGCGTGGCACCAGTACTCGAAGCTCCGGGCGGGATTGTGCCAGTAGGCCCGCTCGACCTCCTGCCTGCCCACCGCGCCCAGGCGCGCGTAGGCGACCAGCTCGTGGGAGCGGGCGAGCACCGAGATCGTGTCGAGTTGCACCGCGCCGAGCCTGCGTAGCATGCCGTGCACGCCGCCCTTGCGGGCTTCCGCCCCGATGAACCCCTGTGCGTGGAGGATGACCCGGCGGGCCTGGTCGGCCGACAGCTCGGTCATGTCGCTGAGACGCGTGTGACGATACGGCGAAGCATGCCGGGAATGGTAGCGGCGGGCACCGACAGAACCGGATGCCCGCCCGCGCTGGAGCCTGCAGACCTCACGAACCCCGCAGATCTGACAGAACCCCGTGGATCCCGCGGAGCTCACAACGCTCGCGGAGCCAGCGGGGCCCGCCGAAGCGCGCTGAACTCGCGGAGCCCGCGGAGCTCCCGGAGCTCACAAAGCCCGCGGAGCTCTCGGAGCTCGCGGAGCTCGGATGTCAGCGGTGGTCTTCTGCGTGCATGCCCACCCGCGGCGAGTCGATCACGACGTCGGTGAAGATGTCGAATACCAGGGCGAGGATCGCGCCCACGACGAAGACGCCGATGCCGACCCAGATCAGCGTCCAGCTCGCGACGGTCATCGCGTACCCGCCGATGACGAAGCCGGCCAGCATCACAGTGACCGCCAGCCAGGACGACGCGCGACCGCCGTGGCTGCCGAGGTTCTCCGCGTGCCCCGACTTCTTCCCCTCGACCATGACAAATCCTTCCTTTGCCGGATTACCCGCTTTTGGTGCGAACCGGCTATCTACCGGCATACTCTCTGCCTTGCCCCCATCCTCCCAGACCCACCCGGCGCTCTCGTCGTCGCGGTGGCTGTGTCTGGTTGCCGAACCGCCTACGATGGCAACGGGGAAGTTTGTCTCAGCCTCTCCTCCTGGCGGCGCCGCCGGGGTAGACCTGCGAGGAGCTTTACATAAAGTGGCAGCCATTCTCGACAAGATCCTACGTGCCGGCGAAGGCAAGACTCTGCGCAAGCTCAAGCGGATCGCCGACCAGGTCAACTCCATTGAGGACGACTTCACGAGCCTGTCCGACGCGGAGTTGCGCGCTCTGACGGATGAGTTCAAACAGCGACACGCCGACGGTGAGTCTCTAGACGATCTGCTTCCCGAAGCTTTCGCCACCGTGCGCGAGGCGGCCCGTCGCGTGCTCGGCCAGCGTCACTTCGACGTGCAGGTCATGGGCGGCGCGAGCCTGCACATGGGCAACATCTCCGAGATGAAGACCGGTGAGGGCAAGACCCTGACCTGTACCCTGCCCGCCTACCTGAACGCGCTGTCGGGCAAGGGCGTGCACGTCATCACCGTCAACGACTACCTGGTCAAGGTCGGTGCCGAGAACATGGGCCGGGTGTACCGCTTCCTCGGCCTCGAGGTCGGCATGATCCTGGCCGGGCAGCAGCCCGAGGAGCGGCGCAAGCAGTACCAGGCCGACATCACGTACGGCACGAACAACGAGTTCGGCTTCGACTACCTGCGCGACAACATGGCCTGGTCGCTCGACGAGTGCGTGCAGCGCGGCCACAACTACGCGATCGTCGACGAGGTCGACTCGATCCTCATCGACGAGGCGCGCACGCCGCTGATCATCTCCGGCCCCGGCGAGCAGTCCGGCAAGTGGTACCAGGAGTTCGCCAAGATCGTCCCGCGGCTGCGCAGGGGCGTCGAGGCCAAGAACCCGGGCGAGGAGAGCACCGGCGACTACATCGTCGACGAGAAGAAGCGCACGGTCGGCGTCCTCGAGGACGGCGTCTCCAAGGTCGAAGACTGGCTCGGCATCGACAACCTGTACAAGCCCGAGCACACCCACCTCGTCGGCTTCCTGAACAACGCCCTGAAGGCCAAGGAGCTGTTCAAGAAGGACAAGGACTACATCGTCGCCGACGGCGAGGTCCTCATCGTCGACGAGTTCACCGGCCGCATCCTGCACGGCCGCCGCTACAACGAGGGCATGCACCAGGCCATCGAGGCCAAGGAGGGCGTGCAGATCAAGGACGAGAACCAGACTCTCGCCACGATCACCCTCCAGAACTACTTCCGCCTTTACGCGAAGCTGTCCGGCATGACCGGTACGGCCACCACCGAGGCCAACGAGTTCCACCAGACGTACAAGCTCGGCGTGGTGCCGATCCCGACGAACCGGCCGATGATCCGCAAGGACCAGGCCGACGTCGTCTACAAGACCGAGGACGCCAAGTTCGACGCGGTCGTCGAGGACATCAAGCAGCGCCACGAGGCCGGCCAGCCGGTTCTCGTCGGCACCACCTCGGTCGAGAAGTCCGAGCGGCTGTCCAAGGCGCTCAAGCGCCGGGGCGTTCAGCACGAGGTGCTGAACGCGAAGAACCACGCGCGCGAGGCCGCGATCGTCGCCGAGGCGGGCCGCAGGGGCGCCGTCACCGTGGCCACCAACATGGCCGGTCGAGGCACCGACATCATGCTCGGCGGCAACTCCGAGTTCCGCGCCGACCTCGAGCTGCGCCAGCGCGGCCTCGACCCGGTCGAGACCCCCGACGAGTACGAGAAGGCCTACCCCGAGGCCCTCGAGAAGGCCAAGGCCGCGGTCAAGGCCGAGCACGACGAGGTCACCGAGCTGGGCGGCCTGTACGTCCTGGGCACCGAGCGGCACGAGTCGCGGCGCATCGACAACCAGCTGCGCGGCCGTTCCGGCCGCCAGGGCGACCCGGGCGAGTCGCGCTTCTACCTCTCGCTCGGCGACGACCTCATGCGCCTGTTCAACTCGGCCAGGGTCGAGATGATCATGACGAGGCTGAACATCCCCGACGAGCAGCCGATCGAGTCCGGCATCGTCTCCAAGGCCATCGCGTCCGCCCAGCACCAGGTCGAGCAGCAGAACTTCGAGATCCGCAAGGAAGTTCTCAAGTACGACGAGGTGATGAACCGGCAGCGCAAGGTCATCTACGCCGAGCGCCACCGCGTCCTCGAAGGCGCCGACCTGCACGAGCAGGTGCGCGGCTTCGTCGACGACGTGATCGACGGCTACGTCGCGGGCGCCACCACCGAGGGCTTCGCCGAGGAGTGGGATCTCGAGAAGCTGTGGAAGGCCTTCGCCGAGCTGTACCCGATCTCCCTCAAGATCGAGGACCTCGTCGAGGCCGCGGGCAGCCGCGAGGAGATCACCGCCGACCTCATCGGCGAGCGCGTCAAGGCCGACGCCCTCGAGGCCTACGCCAGGCGCGAGAGCGAGTTCGGCAGCGAGGCCATGCGCGAGCTGGAGCGGCGGGTCATCCTGTCGGTCCTCGACCGCAAGTGGCGCGAGCACCTCTACGAGATGGACTACCTGCGCGAGGGCATCGGCATGCGGGCCTACGCGCAGAAGGACCCGCAGATCGAGTACCAGCGCGAAGGGTACGAGATGTTCGCCGCGATGCTCGAGGGCATCAAGGAGGACTCTGTCGGCTTCCTGTTCAACATGGAGGTCGAGGTCCAGGAGAACCCGATCGTCGAGGAAGAGGACACGATGATGGCGGAGACCCGCTCCATCATCGCCCGCGGCCTGCGCGGCCCGGAGCGTCCTGCTGAGCTGGAGTACTCGGCGCCGGGCGAGCAGGGCGAGGTCGAGCACACCCGCGTCCGCACCACCCAGGCGGAGCGGGCCGCGTACGGCAACGTCGAGCGCAACGCGCCGTGCCCGTGCGGCTCGGGCAAGAAGTACAAGCGCTGCCACGGCGACCCGAAGAACACCCAGGCCTGACGGCCTCTCGACAGCCCCCGCTCGCACGAGCGGGGGCTGTCGCTTTCCCGGCGGCCGGCGGGGTCGCCGTCAGGGAGGGCATGGGCATGCGTTGCGCGCACCTTCGGCGTGGTGTCTCAGGCGGTTTCGAAGTCGGTGCAGAGCCACTGGACGCCGCGCCGTTCGAGGCGGACGGCCAGGACGTGGGCGCGTTCCCCGCAGTGCACGAGCAGGCACATCTCGATCACTCCGTCCCGCGGCTCTGTCACGCGCGGGCTGCCCGCGAACGGAGTGCGCTTGCTCTCGATCATCCGCCCGGCTCTGCGGAGCTCCCGGTAGGCCTGGCCGGTGAGCCGGTCGGCGACGCTCTCCGGTGGCCGCCGCCCGGTCAGGACCTCGGCCAGCGCCTGGCCCAGCAGTCGTAGCCGCCGCTCGTCCGGTGTCGCGCCCGGCGGCCCCCACACCAAGGGCCGTGGATCCAGCGCCAGCGCTCCCTGAGTCGCGGGTGCGGCGCTCGTGGCGCGGTCGCCGTCGTACGCGGGCTCGGGCGCGGGGGTGACGTGGACGTGGGGGAGAGATGACATGGCTCCGTCCTCGATGCCATAGGGGGAGAAGGAATCACTACGAGGAGTTTTCGGCCCGGCCCGGCGATACATGGGCCGCCAACTTCCTCGATTCCCGCGTCCCTTTGCGGGGCTAGGCGAAGAAGATCGCCGCAAGTTGGAGCGGTCTTCGGCGGCGCGCCCGCACCTTCCGGCCACGACAGACTCCCGCGCGTCGCAGCCCAAACCGTTTCGGCACGCGCCCAACCCGACCCCAGGCCGACCTCTTTCCACCCCCACGGTCCGGAACGTTGCCCATCGGCCGGGCTCCTTCCGGGGGAGGGACAGCAAACGCCTGCAGGACCCGCTCACTGGCCGGGCTGCGCACGCTGTGGAGCACGCCTCCGGGACCTGCCTACCGGCCGGGCTCCCTTCCAGGCGTGCTGTCCGGGCCCTCTCCGGGCGGGGGCGTGGAGGCGGGTTCGCGGCCGGGGGTGGGGATGTTGAACCGCCGGATCAGGAACGTGAAGACGGCGTAGTACACGACGAAGTAGACCACTCCGAGCCCGATGACCAGCCCGAGCCGGTGCGTGTTCGACTTGCCGGCGTTGAGCAGCAGGTCGATGGCGCCGCCCGAGAAGGTGAAGCCGAGCCGGGCGCCGAACTGCGCCATCAACGCCATCGACAACCCGGTCAGCACGGCGTGCACGGCGAACAGCATCGGCGCCACGAAGATGAACGCGAACTCCAGCGGCTCGGTGATCCCGGTGACGAAGGAGGTCAGCCCGGCCGACAGCATGATCCCGCCCACCGCCTTGCGCCGGTCGGGCGGGGCGGCGCGCCACATGGCGATCGCCGCGCCGAGCAGGCCGAACATCATGACGGGGAAGAACCCGGTCATGAAGATGCCCGCGCCCTGCTCGCCCGCGAAGTAGCAGTTCAGGTCGCCCGCCGTGTCGCGGGTGGCCCCGTTGACGCCGGCCCGGCAGGCGGGGAGGGTGAACCAGACGATGGTGTTGAGGAAGTGATGCAGGCCGACGGGGATGAGCAGGCGGTTGGCCAGGCCGTAGACGCCGGTGCCCACCGTCCCGTGGGCTGAGAGCCAGTCGCCCGCGGTGACCAGCCAGTCGCCGACGGGCCGCCACACCAGCCCGAACAGGACGCCGAGCAGCATCGCCGCGACGGCGGTGACGATGGGGACGAACCGCCGCCCGCCGAAGAAGGCCAGCCACGGCGGGAGCGTGATGCGGTAGAAGCGCTGCCACAGCAGGGCGGCGGTGAGACCGATGACGACGCCGCCGAGCACGCCCGTCGGGTTCGGCGCGCCGTAGTCGAGCACAGGCGTCGGGCGGCCGTTCCGCACGGCGATGATCAGGACCTTGTCGTGGACCGCGCCCGCGCCCGCGGCGAAGAACAGCGTCCTGGTGACCCGGTCGAAGACCAGGTAGCCGACCAGGGCGGCCAGAGCGGTGGAGCCGTCGGCCTTGCGGGCGAAGCCGATGGCGACGCCGATCGCGAAGAGCAGCGACAGGTTGTCGAAGAGCGCGCCGCCGGCCGCCGCCAGCACCTCCGCCACCGGGAGCAGCCACGGCCAGAGGCGGCCGAGACCGTCCGCGCCGAGCAGGTCGGGCTGGCCGAAACGGAACAGCAGGCCCGCGGCGGGCAGGACGGCGATGGGCATCATGAGCGAGCGGCCGATGCGCTGGAGCACCGCGAACGCCGACGACCAGAGCGACGCGTCCATCCATCACCCCCGCGGACGAGCGGGGGATGCTGGGTTCCTACCACCGGCCAGATGGGTGAAACGAGCCGGAAACTCGTGGTCATGGCCCGGCCTGGCCGCCGCCATCGCCAGGTTCCGGACCGGAGACTCAGCCCGGAGCCGGCGCCGCGCAGGAGCGAGTGCCGGGGGAGAGCGCGAGCTGCGCGCCGCGACGCGAGGTGGTCAGGTCTCGCCGGAGTCCACGTCGGGTTCGGGCTCGCGGCCCGGTGTCATGATGTTCAGCCTGCGGATCAGGAAGCTGAACACCACGTAGTAGACGACGCCGTAGCCGACGCCCAGGGCGAGGATGCCGGGTAAGTTCTCGGTGTTCGACTTGCTGGCGTTGAGCAGCATGTCCAGCAGGCCCGCGGAGAAGCCGAAGCCGAGCTGGCCGCCGATGAGCATGGTGAGCGCCATCGCCAGCCCGGTGAGCACGGCGTGCACGACCAGCAGCACGGGCGCGACGAAGATGAACGCGAACTCGATCGGCTCGGTGATGCCGGTGACGAACGAGGCGAGCCCGGCCGACAGCATGATGCCGCCCACGGCCGCCCTGCGGTGCGGGGGAGCGGCCCGCCACATGGCGAGCGCGGCGGCGGGCAGCGCGAACATCATGACGGGGAAGAACCCGGCCATGAACTGGCCGGAGTGGGGGGCGCCGCCGAAGTAGCAGTTCCAGTCGCCGCCGAGCACCCGGCCGCCCACGTCGCACTGCGGCACCACGTACCAGACGATGGAGTTGACGAAATGGTGCAGCCCGAACGGGATCAGCAGCCGGTTGATCAGCCCGTAGATGCCGGTGCCCAGCGGCCCGATGGTGGTCAGGGCCTCGCCCGCGTGCCTGATCCACTCGCCGAGTATCGGCCAGATCCAGCCGATGAGCACGCCGAGGAGCAGCGCCGCGATCGAGGTGATGATCGGCACGAACCGCCGCCCGCCGAAGAACGCCAGCCAGGAGGGCAGCTTGATGCGGTGGAAGCGCTGCCAGAGCACGGCCGCGACCAGCCCCATCAGGATGCCGCCGAGCACCTTGGTGGGGTTCTGGATGCCGTAGTCGATGATCTCCTTGATGCCCTGCCCTTCCAGCTTCCTGATCAGGACGGTGTCCCTGATCGTGGAGCCGAAGAACATCACCTTGGTCACGCGGTCGAAGACCAGGTAGCCGACCACGGCGGCGAGCGCGGTGGAGCCGTCGGCCTTGCGCGCGAACCCGATCGCCACGCCCACGGCGAACAGCATCGGCAGGTTCTGGAACAGCGCATCGCCCGCGGCGGCGAGCACCTCGGCGACGTGGTTCATCCACCCGAACCCGGCCACGTCCGCCAGCCCGCCCGGTTCGGGGCCGTTGGAGCCGAGCATGTCGGGCTGGCCGAAACGGACCAGCAGCGCGGCCGCCGGCAGGGCGGCGATGGGCAGCATGAGCGAGCGTCCCAGCCGCTGGAGCACGTTCATCGTGCGCGCTAACGGTGAAGGCTTGGCGGTGGTCTCGTTCACCGGGCGTTCCTCCGGGTCGGGCCCTCAGCCCCGTCTGGCGGGCATTTCCAGAATGGTGCGCAGCTGGTAGCGGTCGGCGCGGTAGGTCGACACGCCCAGCTCGGCGCAGGCGCCGCCGGAGAAGGACCTGCGCTGCAGCAGCAGCACGGCGCCGCCGCGTGGGAGCTTCAGCAGGTCGGCGTCGCTCGGGTCGGCGATGCCCCCGTCGATGGTGAGCTCGCCCGCGTCCATGACCAGGCCGTAGCGGCTCTCCAGCAGTTCGTAGAGCGACCTGTCGGACAGGTCCTGGTCGGCCAGGTCGGGGGCGAGCTTGACCGGGATGTGCGCGCGCTCGATCGACAGCGGCTCGCCGTCGGCGGTGCGCAGCCGTTCGATGAAGTGGACCTCCTCGCCCGGCTGGATGCCCAGCTCCTTGGCGAGGTGGGCGCTGGCGCGGACGATCCGCCTGTCAAGGTCGCGCGAGCCGGGCACCAGTCCGCGGGCGCGCATGTCGTCGGTGAACGAGGTGAGCTGAAGGGCCAGTTCGATCTTGGGACGGGCGACGAACGTCCCCTTGCCCGGCACCCGGTGCAGGCGTCCCTCGGAGACCAGGTGGTCGACGGCCTGCCGGACCGTCATCCTGGACAGGCCGAAGCGCTGGCAGAGCTCCCGTTCGGACGGGATCGCGGCGCCGATGCTGAGCTCGTTGCTGTCGATGAGGTCCAGCAGGATCTCGCGTAGCTGGAAGTACTTGGGCACCGGGCTGTCCGGATCGATGTGCGCCACGGATCCTCCCCTCGATCTGACCTGGGCAATGGGCTATGGTTCGTACTGGTCTAGTCCGGACTAGACCACATGTCGCAAAACAGGGTCAAGTCCAGACGGTAACGATTTGAGGGATGAGCGCGAGATGACCACCAAGATGCGCAGCGAGATCGGTGAGCAGCCCGAGGCGCTGCGCGCCACGCTCGACTCCTTGCTCCCCAGGGTCGGCGAGGTGACGGCGCTGGGCGAGGAGACCCGCCAGCTCCTGTTCATCGCGCGAGGCACCTCCGACAATGCCGCAGTCTACGGCCGTTACCTGGTCGAATCGCACGCCGGTCGGCTCGCCGCGCTCGCCGCGCCATCGATCGCGACGACGTACAAGCGCAAGCTCGACCTGACGGGCGTCCTCGCCGTCGCGATCTCCCAGTCGGGCCGTACCGAGGAGATCGTCGAGACGCTGGCCTGGGCGAAGGAGTGCGGGGCCAGGACCGTCGGCATCACCAACGGCGGCGAGGACAGCCCGCTGGCGCAGGCCGCCGACGTGGCGCTCTGCACGCTGGCGGGCGAGGAGAAGGCCGTCCCCGCCACCAAGACCTACACCACGCAGCTCGCCGCGCTGGCCGTGCTCGCGCTCGGCCTGGGCGCGGACGTCGACCGGGACGACCTGCGGCAGGTCCCCGACGCGGTCGAGCAGCTGATCGCCGAGCCCGGCGACCTGGAGGCCGTCGTCGACGGCCTGGCCGACAAGCACGGCGCGGTCGTGTCCGCGCGCGGGCTGGCCTTCTCCACCGCGCTGGAGACCGCGCTCAAGCTCAAGGAGGCCTGCTACCTGCACGCCATGGGCCTGTCGTACGCGGACCTGCTGCACGGCCCGATCGCCGTGGTCGACGCCGACACCCCGGCGCTGCTGGTCGCCGCCGAGAACAGCCCGACGCTCCCCGGGACGGTCGCGCTGGCCGAGCGGGTCGTCGCCGCGGGCGCCGCGGCCTACACGATCGGCGGCGGCTCGGCCCTGGCCAAGGCGGGCACCGCCGCGCTCAACGGCCCCGCCCTGCCGGAGTGGGTCGCCCCGATGGGTCTGATCGTGCCGGGTCAGCTGCTGACGGAGGCGCTGGCCAGGAGGCTCGGCATCGACCCGGACGCGCCACGCGGGCTCAACAAGGTGACGCAGACCGACTGATCACCCAAGGTCGTCTAGCCTGGTCGCAGGGTCAGGACGAGGGAGGACGGATGGCGGCGGACGCTAACGCGATCATCGCCGGGCTCGGCGGTGCCGACAACATCATCGAGATCGAGCCGTGCATCACCCGCTTGCGTACCGAGGTGCATGACGCCTCCAAGGTGGACCAGGCGGCCCTGAGAGCGGCGGGCGCGCACGGCGTGATGGCCGCGGGCAACGTGGTCCAGGTCGTCGTGGGGCCGGAGGCCGACACCATCGCCAGCGACATCGAGGACCTCATCGGCTAGAGGGCGAGATCATGACGACTGTTCTCGCCCCGGTCGAGGGGGCGGCGATAGGGCTGGCGGCCGTGCCCGATCCGGTCTTCTCGGCGGGCATGGTGGGGCCGGGAACGGCGATCGACCCACTGCGGGAGCCGGGCAAGGCCGTTGCCCCCATAGCCGGAAAAATCATGAAACTGCATCCGCACGCCTACGTCATCGTGGGCGATGACGGCAGGGGTGTGCTGGTGCATCTGGGCATCGACACGGTGCAGCTCAAGGGGAAGGGGTTCCGGCTTCTCGCGGCGGAAGGCGACCGGGTGAGCGCGGGCCAGCCCGTCGTGGCCTGGGACCCCGCCGCGATCGAGGCGGGCGGACGCTCGCCGATCTGCCCCGTGGTCGCGCTCGACGCGGCCGCGGTGGGGGACGTGGCCGTGGGAACGGTTCACGTGGGGGACGAGTTGTTCCGATGGGTGTAAACGCGGTCCGGCTGGTCTGGACCGGCACAGGAGGAGGAGTCCATGCCCGAGCGTAAGGTCACCGTCCAGGCGGAGGTGGGGTTGCACGCCCGCCCGGCGGCGACGTTCGTGCAGACGGCGATGCAGGCCCCGATGGACATCGCCGTGACCAAGGTCAGCGGTGGCGGCCCGGTCAACGGCAAGAGCATCCTGCAGATCATGGGGCTGGACGTCCGTCCCGGCGAGACGATCGTGATCTCGGCCGACGGCGAGGGCGCCGACAAGGTGCTCGACGAGCTCGCCGCGATCGCCGGCGCGCCATGAGCATGCGGGGGGTGGGGGTCAGCCCGGGCATCGGGCACGGCCCCGCGTACGTCCTGTCCGTCTCCGTGCCCGAACCCCCCGCGGGCGCGACCTACACAGGCGAGGCGGACGATGAGAAGGAGCGCGTGACGGCGGCGCTCGGCCAGGTGGCAGGCGAACTGGAGGCCCGGGGCAACCGGGCGGGCGGCGAGGCCAAGGAGATCCTCAAGGCCCAGGCGCTCATCGTCGAGGACCCCGGCCTGGTCGTGGGCGTCAAGTCGCTGATCGACCGGGGCCTCGCGGCCCCCAGGGCGGTCTACGAAGCTTTCGCTAAATATCGGGACATGCTGGCTGGGGTCGGCGGGTACCTGGGCGAGCGGGTCGCCGACCTCAACGACCTCCGCGACCGGGTGATCGCCCTGCTCACCGGGCAGGCCCTGCCCGGCCTGCCCACCGATCCGGTGGAGCCGTACGTGCTGATCGCCCGCGACCTCGCCCCCGCCGACACCGCGCTGCTCCACAAGGACTACGTCGCCGCCTTCGTCACCGAGGAGGGCGGCCCGACGAGCCACACCGCGATCCTGGCCAGGTCGCTGGGCGTGCCCGCGGTCGTGGCCTGCCCCGGCGCGCTCAACGTCCCGATGGGCGCCCGCGTCCTGGTCGACGGCACCTCGGGCGAGGTGCGCCAGGAGCCCACCGACTCGGACGTGGCCAGGGCGGTCAGCGAGGCCTCCGCCAGGAAGCGGGCCCTGCGCGAGACCAGTGGGCCCGGCAGGACCAGCGACGGGTTCGAGGTGCCGCTGCTGGCCAACATCGGCGGCCCCGGCGAGCTGGACGCGGCCCTGGCGCACGGCGCGGAGGGCATCGGCCTGTACCGGACCGAGTTCCTCTTCCTCGACAAGGACCACACTCCGTCGGCCGAGGAGCAGGAGCGGGCCTACCGGACCGTCCTGGAGGCGTTCCCCGGCGGCAAGGTCGTGGTGCGGACCCTCGACGCGGGGGCCGACAAGCCGCTGCCGTTCCTGCCGCCGCTGGCCGCGGAGCCGAACCCGGCCCTGGGCGAGCGCGGACTGCGCCTGTTCAGACGCTTCCCGGACGTCATGCGCTCCCAGCTCAGCGCCCTGGCCGCCGCCGCCGAGGGCACCTACGCCCAGCTGGACGTGATGGCCCCCATGGTCGCCACGGCCGAGGAGGCGCGCTGGTTCGCCGAGCAGTGCCGGGAAGCGGGCCTGACCAGCCGCGGCGTCATGATCGAGATTCCCGCGGCGGCGATCCGCGCGGAGAGCCTGGTGACGGTCGTCGACTTCATCTCGATCGGCACCAACGACCTGGCCCAGTACACCTTCGCCGCCGATCGCACGCTGGCCGCGCTCGGCCGTCTCCAGGACGCCTGGCAGCCGGCCCTGCTCGACCTGGTGGCGAGGGCCGCGACGGCCGCGTCCGACAACGGCAAGCCGTGCGGCGCGTGCGGCGAGTCGGCGGCGGACCCCGTCATGGCCTGCGTCCTGGTCGGTCTGGGGGCCACCACGCTGTCGATGAGCCCTTCGGCGCTCCCGACCGTCCGGGCGGCGCTGGCGGAGCACACCCTGGGCGAGTGCGAGCTCGCGGCACAGGCGGCGCGCGCGGCGACCACCCCGGCCCACGCGCGGGCGGCCGCCCGCTCCTGTCTGCTGGGGCTGGCGCGTCTGGGGTTGTAGGGGAGGTACGCCTCTCGCGGGCCCATCGCGCTCTGCGCGGCTCGGGCCTATCGCGCTCTGCGCGGCTCGGGCACGCCGTCGCCTGGATACGGTTGGGGGCATGGTTCGACGCATCGGAACGGCCGGCTTCCTGGTGATCGCGCTGACGGCGTGCACGGGCGGCGAGGGGGTGGCCGGGGCGGCGGCGCCCTCGGCGAGCCAGCCCTCCAGCCGGCCCCCCAGCCAGTCCTACAGCCGGCCCTCCAGCGTGCCACAGCAGTCCGCCACCGCCACGCCTTCCGCCACGCGGGCGCAGCCCGGCGCGGTGCAGCGGGCCCTGGCGAAGATGAGCGTCGAGGAGAAGGTCGGGCAGCTCTTCATGCCCGTCCTGTACGGCACGTCGGCCGGCAGCGTCTCGGGGGAGAACCAGGCCCGGTACGGCGCGCAGACCCCGGCCAAGGTGGTCGCCAAGTACCACCTCGGCGGCGTGATCCTCTTCCCGCAGAACGTCAGGAGCACCGGCCAGGTCGTCGCGCTGACCAACGGGCTGCAGAAGGCGTCCCCCGAGGTGCCGCTGCTGATCGGCACCGACCAGGAGAACGGCCTGGTGTCCAGGATGTCCGCGCTGATGACCGACTTCCCGGGGGCCGCAGAGATCGGCGCGACCAAGGACACCTCGTTGTCGCGGGCCGTGGCCAAGGCGACCGGCGAGGAGCTGCGCGCGCTCGGCGTGAATCTGGACTTCGCGCCGGTCGCCGACGTGAACGTCAACCCGAAGAACCCCGTCATCGGCACGCGCGCCTACGGCGACGACCCGCAGGCGGTGGCCAAGATGGTCGCCTCCGCGGTCAAGGGCTTCGCCGACGCCAAGGTCGCGGCCGTGGCCAAGCACTTCCCCGGCCACGGCGACACGGACGTCGACAGCCACACCGGGCTCCCGGTGATCAAGCACACCCGGTCGCAGTGGCAGCAGATCGACGCGCCGCCGTTCAAGGCCGCGATCGCCGCCGGCGTGGACGTCGTCATGAGCGCGCACATCGTCTTCCCCAAGCTGGACCCCTCGCGCGACCCGGCGACGCTGTCCAAGCCCATCCTGACCGGGCTGCTCAGGAACGAGCTCGGCTTCAAGGGCGTGATCTCGACCGACGCCCTCAACATGGAGGGCGTCCGCAAGAAGTACGGCGACGGCGAGGTGGCGGTGCGGGCCGTCCAGGCGGGTGCCGACCTGCTGCTCATGCCGAACGACTTCGGCAAGGCCTACCGTGCGGTGCTGGGCGCGGTGAAGTCCGGCAAGATCTCCGAGCAGCGGCTCGACGAGTCGGTCACCCGGCTGCTCACGCTCAAGCAGTCGCGCGGCCTGCTGGCCGGGGCGCCCGTGGCCTCGGCGAAGCAGGCGGCCGAGGTGCTGCGCTCGTCCGAGCACCGCAAGCTGGCCGCCCGCGTCACCAAGGCGTCGCGCTAGTGCTCGCCGTGTAGCCCGCTGGCGATGAAGATCGAGGCGAGCAGGGCGAACAGGAACGCCTGCAGGAACTGGATGAACATCTCGAACGCGGTCAGGACGATCGTCATCGCCACGCCGACGACGCCGATGCCCGCGCCGAGCGGGGTGAGCTTCTCGAACAGGAACCAGAAGCCGACCGAGCTGAAGAAGGCCAGGAGGAGGTGGCCGGCGAACATGTTCGCGAACAGCCGGACGAAATGGGTGAACAGCGACGTGACGAAGGTCTCCGCGAGGATCAGCGGGGCGTAGACGCCGTAGGCCCAGACGGGCATCCCGGGCTGGTGGACGATGCCCTTCAGGTAGCCGAGCACGCCGTGGTGCCTGACGCCCAGGTAGATCTTGACGACGTACACGGTCACCGCCAGCACGAAGGGGAAGGCGATGTGCGCGGTCACCGGGAACTGGATGACCGGGATGACGCCCATCAGGTTCCAGACCAGCACGGTCAGGAAGACGGGGAGGAGGAAGCCCATCCATCGGTCGGCGTCCTTGCCGAGGCTGGGCCTGGCCACCTGTTCGCGTACGAACACGTAGACGTACTCGCCGATGCTCTGCCAGCCGCGTGGCACGATCTTCGGCCTGGCGAACGCGGCCCAGCACACGGCGATGACGACGACCGAGCCGAGCAGGGCGGTCAGCACCGGTTTGGTGAGCCATTCGGGCCCGCCCGGGAAGATCGGCGCGAACTGGAAGAGTTCGACTCCGGGGGCTTTGAACGTGTCGGGAGAGGTGATCAGGATCGTCGTCTGCACGGCGGTCCCTTCTGGGGGTAGCGGATGGGGATCTCGCTGGAACCTCAGCCTAAGGAGGGGAATCGGCGATCCTTTATCGAGGGTTATGCCGGTTCCTGATCGATCGTGGGGACGCTCTACCCTGGAACGTACTTCGAGCGTAGGAGGCGGCCGTGGTCGCGGGTGTGCTGATCGACTGGGGCGGGGTGCTCACGACCAACCTGTCCGACTCCATCGGCAGGTGGATCGCAGCAGACCGGATCGACGACGCGCACTACCGCGCCGTGATGCGCGAGCTGATCTCGCACGCCTACGGCGGCGGCAAGGAGAACCTGGTCCACGCGCTGGAGCGCGGCGAGATCGACGGCCCCACGTTCGAGCGCGACCTGGCCGCCCGCCTGCTCACCCTCGACGGCGTGCCGCCCGTGGCGGAGGGTCTGCTGGAGCGGATGTTCGCCGGCTTCGAACGCGTCGACGCCATGTACCAGATGCTGTGCGACGTCAGGGAGAGCGGCATCAAGACCTGCCTGCTGTCCAACTCGTGGTCCGACGTCTACCCCCGCGACGGCTGGGACGAGGCGTTCGACGCGATCGTGATCTCCGGCGAGGTCGGCATGCGCAAGCCGGAGCCCCGCATCTTCCACCACGCGCTCGACCAGGTGCGGCTGCCCGGCGAGGCGTGCGTCTTCATCGACGACATCGAGGCCAACATCGTCGCGGCGCGGGCGATCGGCATCGCCGGAATCCACCACCAGGATCCGGACACGACCATCGGGGAACTCGAGTCCCTCCTCCAACTCCCGTTGCGCCGGGCATGATAGAGCCCCTGCATGCTGTGAAAGGTTCGTGATGCGCGTCTACCTGCCGTGCACGCTGCCCGTGCTGGCCCGAGCGGTCGAGGCGGGCCAGCTGGGGCCGGCCCCGCTGACCGGCTACGCGGTGACTCCCGCGTTGACCGAGTGGTACGCCTCGGGCGACACCGAGGAACTGGAGTACGTCGCGCTCACCGAGGCGGCCCGCGCCTCGCTGCGCATGCTGGCGGACGAGCGCGCCGACGGCGCCGACACGGCCCCCCGCCGCGTGGTCGTCGCCGCCGAGGTGCCCGAAGGCTCCCTGACCGGGGGCGCCGACCTCGACGAGAAGGCGAGGGTGCGGCTCGCCGCCCCGGTGCCGCTCGCCAAGGTGGCCGCGGTGCACATCGACGACCAGTACGCCGTCGCCGACATCGAGGCCGCCATCGCCGCGCTGCCGGCCGCCGACCAGGGCGACGACGACGCCCGCTTCACGGTCGACGGCGCCGAGGCGCACGAGCTCATGTGGTACGCCACCCAGGAGATCCCGGACCTTCTGCACTGATCTCCGGCACGGCCCCCACCAGGGGCCAGACCTGCTCCGAGACGGCCCGCGGCTGCGCGGTCGCCATGTTAGGGCTGTGTTAACTCCGTCACAGATCGTTGACCTTGCCTTGGTGATCCCCGCTACCGTCCCACGAATTCCATACCCGGGATAGAAGGAGTGGGTTTCTCGATGAAGTTCCGAGTTACGGCGACTGCGGTGGGTGCGATCGCGGCTGCCCTCCTGGCGACGTCGCCCGCGCAGGCGGCCGCGAAGCCGTACGACCACAAGGACCCGTACAAGACCGGCTGTGGCAACTCCGCTCGTGCGGTCAGGACCGGCATCATGAAAAGCAGGATCGAGCCCAATATCGGCACGATCAAGCTCATGTGGTCGGGCACCTGCAAGACCAACTGGATTGAGATCAAGACGATGACGGCGGGCTACGGCACGATCAACGTCTACACGCAGGACGGCCGGGAAGACCGCTTCTCCTACAGGGCGGGCAACGGCGGCCGGCACTGGGGCAACATGCTCTACGGCAACGACATGTGCGCCTGGGGCAGCGCCAGCGTGAGCTGGAACGGTGGCATGGGCGGCCAGAGTGGCTCCGGCGGCACGCCCAAGGCCTGCAAGTAGCCTGTGAAGCCGCGGCCGGAAGGTCGCGGCTTCGCCGTTCTCCGGTCCCCAGAATGTCAGCTTCGCCGACTACGCTGGACGCGACATGACGAAGCACATCATCTGGGATTGGAACGGCACGCTCCTCCACGACATCGACGCCGTGGTCGGAGCGACCAACGAGGTCTTCAAGCCGTACGCCCTGCCCGCGCTCACCGCCGACGGCTTCCGCGCCGTCTACACCAGGCCGATCTGGCTCGCCTACGAACGCCTGCTCGGCCGTCCCCTTGAAGACGGCGAGTGGGAGCTGCTCGACACCGGCTTCCACGACCACTACTTCCGCCTGAGCGCCGTGTGCGGGCTCGCCGCCGACGCCGTGCTCTCGCTCACCAGCTGGACGGGCAGCCAGTCGCTCTGCTCGATGGCCCCCCACACCCACCTGGTCCCGGCCGTCGAGTCCTTCGGCATCACCGCGCACTTCACCCGCATCGACGGGCTGGTCGGGAGCTCGGGCGGGGAGAAGGCGGCGCACATGGCCGCGCACATCGAGGCGGTCGGCGTGGAGGCGCGGGAGGTCCTGGTGATCGGCGACAGCGTCGACGACGGGATCGCGGCCAAGCACGTGGGCGCCAGGGCGGTGCTCTACACCGGCGGAATGACCCTGCGGGAAGAGCTGGAGGCGACGGGCTTCCCGGTCGTCGACACCCTCGCTGAAGCGCTCGACCATACATAAAACGCCCAGCCGTGGGCCTCCCAGTGGGTGATGGCCGTACCCTGGCAAGATCCCCCCTCAGGAGGCCGCCATCAACCGCCTAGTGCTCTGGAACATCGACCTCACGCTGGTCGACGTCGCGATCGTGACCAGGGGCGCCTACGCCGAGGCGTTCCGCGTCGTGACCGGGCGCCCGCTGGTCAAACTGGCCCCGGCGATGGGCCGGCCCGACTCCGAGATCGTCTTCGAGACCCTCGCCGTCAACGGCATCAAGGCCGAAGACGACCACCTGCCGCGGTTCCTGTCGGCGCTGGCCGTGGCGTTCGCCGACCGCCGCAAGCGGCTGACCGCCGAAGGCCGCGCGATGCCAGGGGCCAAGGACGCGCTCAAGGCCGTGGCCAAGCTCGATGGCGTGGCCCAGTCCGTCCTGACCGGCACGATCAAGAGCAACGCCGTGCTCAAGCTGAAGGCGTTCGGGCTCGATAAGCACGTGAACTTCGACATCGGCGGGTACGGCGAGGAGGTCTACCCCAAGGCGACGCTGTTGCAGGTCGCCCAGGGGCGGGCGAAGGAGCGTTTCGGCACGCCGTTCACCGCCGCCAACACCGTGCTGATCGGCGACTCGACCCGCGACGTGCAGGCGGCCAGGATCGGCGGGGCCCTGATGATCGGCGTGGCCTCCGGGCGCTCCATGATGGGCGAGTTGCGGGAGGCGGGCGCCGACCTCGTGCTGCCCGACCTGTCGAACGCCTCCGAGGTGGTGGCCGCGGTCGCGGGCCTCACCACCCCGGTCGACCGCAAGGCGGGCTGACCCCTCCCAGACGCCTGTGCTCAGACGGGTCGTTCACGCGGGCGCGTTCGTTCAGGCGAGGGCGTTGAGGAAGCGGGCCGCGATGGGGGCCGCCACCGCCGATCCTGCGCCGCCGCCTTCGACGACGACCGCGAACGCCAGGTCCCCCTTGTAGCCGACGAACCACGAGTGGGCGGGCGGCTCCTTGCCCGAGCCGTACTCCGCCGTCCCGGTCTTGCCCGCCGTCCCGGCCGGGAACCGGACGGCCTGCGCGGTGCCGTCCGTGACGACGGCCGGCATGAGCTGGCGCAGCGCGCGCACCACGTCGGCCTCCAGCGGACGCGGCCTGAGCGTGCGGTCGGGCATCAGCTTCTCGGCCACCAGCCGGGGCGGGCGCCACGAGCCGTCGGCGATGGCGGCGGCCACCGACGCCATGTTGAGCGGGCTGGCCAGCACCCGGCCCTGCCCGATGGAGGCCGAGGCGAGGTCGGTGTCGTCCTTGGGAGCGGGGAACTCTGCCTTCACCGCGGGGACTCCCGGCGTGATCGCCGCCCCGAAGCCGAAGCTGGCGGCCACCTCGGCGAGCCTGCCCTTGCCCAGCTCGGCCACGCCCATCGCGCCGAACGTGGTGTTGCACGAGTGGGCGAAGGCGTCGCGGAAGGACAGGGTCCCGTAGTCGTGGAAGCCGGCGTTGTGGAAGGGGAAGCCGCCGATGTTCTGCTCAGGCGGGCACTCGACCTGCTGGCCGGGCTCGACGCCGTCCGCGACCAGCGCGGACGCGGTGACGACCTTGAACGTGGAGCCCGGCGGGTACTTGCCGAGCAGCGCCCGGTTGAACCCGCCCGGCTTGTTGACCACGGCCAGCATCTCCCCGGTCGAGGGCCGCAGCGCGACGAGCGATGCGGGCTTGCTCGTCTCCTCGAGCGCCTTGGCCCCCGCCGC
This sequence comes from Nonomuraea sp. NPDC005983, assembly GCF_040614375.1. NCBI lineage: Bacteria > Bacillati > Actinomycetota > Actinomycetes > Streptosporangiales > Streptosporangiaceae > Nonomuraea > Nonomuraea sp. NPDC005983. The sequence continues at coordinate 47,120 of NZ_JBEXUP010000021.1, read as the reverse complement.
GTGCACCCTGAGGTCGATCGTGGTCTTCAGCGGTGTGCCGGAGGCCGGTTTGACCAGCGTCTTGACGAGCTCCTCGCCCTGGTAGAGGTCGATCCTGGCGTCGTCGCGGGTGCCGAAGCGGTCGGGGTAGGTCTGCTTGACGCCCTCGACGAGCTGCTGCACCGAGCCCGGGGTGCCGGGGGTGTCGATGCGGTCGCCGTCGGCGGCCAGCACCGGCGTCGGGTCGCGCTTGACCGTGACGAGCCGGAGGGAGCGTCCGGGCTTGAGCTCGGGGTGGATGGCGGCGGGGGTCCAGGCGACCTTCCAGCCGCCGACGCGCTTGACGAGCCTGAGCTCGCCGTCGTAGTCCCAGTCGCGGGGACCTCGCAGGTCGGCGTGGAACGTCACCGCGTCGCCCCGGTCCTCCGCGGACGCGTTCCGCTCGAAGGTGGCCTCCCGCAGTCGCAGGTCGGTGCGGAAGCGCTGGAGCCAGCGGGTGAAGTCCGCGGGCGGGTCGGCGACCAGCTCGCGCATCGCGCCGTAGTCCTGTTTGTTCCAGGCCCTCAGGTAGGAGTCGGCTGTCTCCTCCGGCGAGCCCATCCGCAGCACCCAGACCGTGCCGCCGGCTGCGACGGTGGGTACCAGAATCGCCGCCGCCACCCACGGCCACCTGCGCCTTCGCCGTGGCGGTGTTGCGGGTCGAAGGTCGTTGAACATCGGTGCCCCCTGTTGTGTCATGCGTCAGAGAACACCAGACCCCCACAAATGATGTCCAATACTGATATAGCCGACTTATCGATATGGATTTGGCTATAGTTGCTGGCCATGGACCTGGTCCGGCACCTTCGGTACTTCACGGTCGTCGCCGAGGAACTGCACTTCGGCAACGCCGCGATCCGCCTCGGCATGGCCCAGCCGCCGCTCAGCCAGCGCATCAAGCGCCTGGAGGAGGAGCTGGGCGTGCGGCTGTTCGACCGTTCCGCCCGCCAGGTGCGCCTCACCGAGGCGGGCAGGCTGCTCCTCGGCGAGGCGCGCGAGATCGTGGCCAGGGTGGACCGCCTGCACGACCTGGTCCGCCACGGCGAAGCGGCGCTCAAGATCGGCGTCCCGCCGGGGCTGGCCGCCGGGGTGATCGCCGCCCTGGTGGCCGCGTTCCGCGAGAGCAACCCCGGGATCCGGCTCGCGCCCGCCGAGATGTGGACGTCCGACCAGGTGTCGGCGCTCGCGGAAGGCGTGATCGACGTCGGGCTGGTGCGCCACCCGGTCACCGCGCCCGGCCTGCACTTCGGTCAGGTGCTGGTGCAGCAGCAGGGCGTCCTGCTCGCCGAGAGCGACCCGCTCGCCGGCGCGGGCGAGCTGCACCTGGCCGACCTGGCGGGACGCGAGCTGCTCATGCCGCCCAGGGAGGGCGAGCCGGGCGGCTACGCCGAAGTTCTGGCCGAGTGCCGCCGCCACGGCTACGTCCCGGCGCAGGTGCATCACGGCACCGGGCTCGGCATGGTGCTGGCGGGAGCCGCGGTCGCGTTCGGCGTCAGGGAGGAGGTGCCGGGGCTCGCCTGGCGGCCGCTGCTAGGCTCGCCGATCACCTGCCGGGTCTCCACCGCCTGGCGGACCGCGACGGACGTCGTCAGCGACTTCGCCGCGGTGGCCGTACGAACCCTGAAGGAGAGCGCCGGGATGGCGGACGAGGGCGGGACGCCCGTGCGGCGGGTCAGCCGCAGGCCGGGAGTGCTGGCATGACGGCGCTCGACCTCGGCGCGGTCTTCCGCGCGGCGGGCGTGACCGGCTGGCTGCACGCCCTCGACCTGGACTCGGGCCGGGAGGTCGGGCACCGGCCCGACGAGCCGGTGTCGATGGCGTCGGTGTTCAAGGTGCCGCTGCTCGTGGAGTTCGGCCGCCAGGCCGACGCCGGGCTGCTCGACCCGGCCGCGAGGGTGACCATCGGGGCCGCGGAGCGGAGCTCCGGCCCGACAGGCATCTCCGCGATGCTCGACGACGTCACGATCTCGCTGCGCGACCTGGCCTACCTGATGATCGCGGTGAGCGACAACACCGCCGCCGACGCCCTGGCCGCCAGGGTCGGCCTGGACGCCGTCAACGCCATGCTGACCCGCTTCGGCCTGACCGGCACGCACGTCGAGCAGAACGCCGGCCAGCAGAACGACAGCATGGCCGAGGACGCCGGGCACGGCTGGCCCTTCCTGGACCCCGAGGACCTCGCCCGGCTGCGGGTGCTCGACCCACTGCGCACCAACCGCAGCACCGCCCGCGAGACGGCCGCGCTGTTCGCGCTGATCTGGCGCGACGAGGCCGCCTCCGCCGAGTCGTGCGCGTGGATGCGCGGGGTGCTGAACCTCCAGGTGTGGCCGCACCGGCTCGCGTCCGGGTTCCCGTACGACGACGTGGAGGTCAGCGGCAAGACCGGGACGCTGCCCACGGTGCGCAACGAGGCGGGCGTGGTCGAGTACCCTGACGGCGGCCGGTACGCGGTCGCGGTGTACACCCGCGCGTTCAGCCCGGCGCTGAACCAGCCGCGTGCCGACGCGGTGATCGGCACGGCGGCCCGTATGGCGGTGGACCACCTGCGTAGGTAGGAAGTTATGTGGAAGGTCAGGTATGACTTTCGACGGACTGGGCGACAGGATGGGGCGCATGGTTGCTGAAGGTGCACTTCTCTGGGAACCGACCGAAGAGATCGTCGCTCGTGCCAAGCTGACTCGCTACCTCGAGTCGCTCGGCCGGGCAGGGTCGAGTTACGAGGAGGTGTGGCGGTGGTCCGTCGACAGTCCAGCGGAGTTCTGGACGTCGATCTGGCACCACTTCGACGTGATCGGAGAGCTTGGTGACGGGCCCGTCATCACTGGGACGATGCCCACGGCCGATTGGTTCACCGGAACGACGCTCAACTACGCGGAGAACGCGCTCCGTCGCACCGAGGGCACCGCGCTGGTCTTCGTCTCCGAGGACGGCGCCCGCCAGGAGATGTCGCACGTTGAGCTGCGCGAGGAGGTGGCCCGGGTCCGGGCGGGGCTGGTGCGGCTCGGCGTCCAGCGCGGCGACCGGGTGGCGGGCTACCTGCCCAACATCCCGCAGGCGCTGATCGCCTTCCTGGCCACCGCGTCCCTGGGCGCCATCTGGTCGGCCGGCTCGCCCGACTTCGGCGTTCCGAGCATCGTCGACCGGTTCAGGCAGATCGAGCCGAAGGTGCTGATCGCGGTCGACGGCTACCACTACAACGGCAAGAGCTACGACCGGTCGGCGGCCGTCAACGAGATCGCCGCCGAGCTGCCGACGCTCCGTGCCACCGTCTGGATCCCGTACCTGGCGGCCGTCGAGGAGGGGAGCGCGCCGCAGCAGGCGGAACCGACCCCGAGCAACGCCGCCGACCTCCCGCACGGCGACGTGATCGGCTGGGAGGGGCTGCGGGCCGAGGAGGGTCCGCTGGAGTTCGAGCGGGTGCCGTTCGGCCACCCACTGTGGATCCTCTACTCCAGCGGGACGACCGGCCTGCCCAAGCCGATCGTGCACGGCCACGGCGGGGTCGTCCTGGAGCACCTCAAGTCCCTCTCCTTCCACCAGGACCTCGGCGAGGAGGACGTGTTCTTCTGGTACACCACCACGGGCTGGATGATGTGGAACTACCTCATCGGGGCCCTGCTCGTCGGGGCCGTCCCCGTGCTGTACGACGGCTCGGCCACCTACCCCTCGGCCGCCGCGCTCTGGCGGATCGCCGACACCGAAGGGGTGACCTACTTCGGCGTCGGCGCGCCGTACATCATGGCCTCGCTCAAGGCCGGGATCCGTCCGCCGGAACTGGCCCGGCTGCGGGGGGTCGGCTCGACCGGGTCGCCGCTGCCGCCCGAGGGGTTCGCCTGGGTGAGCACCGAGCTGCCCGGCGTCCCGCTCGGCTCGTTCTCCGGCGGCACGGACGTGTGCACCGGCTTCGTCGGCGCGACCCCGCTCCACCCGATCAGGGCGGGCATCATCCCGTGCCGGTCGCTCGGGGCGAAGGTGGAGTCGTTCGACCCGGCCGGCCAGCCGGTCGTCGGCGAGGTGGGGGAGTTGGTGGTCACCCAGCCGATGCCGTCCATGCCGGTCATGTTCTGGAACGACCCCGACGGTGAGCGGTACCGCGACAGCTACTTCGACGTCTACCCCGGCGTGTGGCGGCACGGCGACTGGCTCAAGCTGAACCCCGACGGGAGCTGCGTGATCTACGGCCGGTCCGACTCGACGCTGAACCGGGGCGGCGTCCGGATGGGCACCAGCGAGTTCTACCGCGTCGTCGAGCGGTTCGAGGAGATCGCCGACAGCCTGGTCATCGACACCGGCCAGCTCGGGCAGGAGGGGAGGCTGCTGCTCTACGTCACCCTCGCCGAAGGCGCGGCGCTCACCGACCCGCTGACCGACGCGCTGCGGGCGGCGCTGCGCGAGGAGCTGTCACCCCGGCACGTGCCGAACGAGATCGTCGCCGTGCCCGGCATCCCGCGCACCCTGTCGGGCAAGAAGCTGGAGGTGCCGGTCCGCAAGATCCTCCTCGGGACCCCGGTCGAGCAGGCCGCCAACCCCGACGCGATGGCCAACCCCGAGGTGCTGGAGCACTTCAAGCCCTGAACGGGACGATCGTGATCTTGCCTCGCGTCCGGCCTGCCGCCGGGCAGATACCGTCGCGAAGCCTGCCCGATCCCCCAGGCCCTCGCCCCTCAGCTCCGCTGAGCTCGGGCGCGGGCGGTCAGGTGACGGCCGCCTGGTAGGTCGCCCACACTGCGGATGTGGGCGCGCCTCCACTGTGTCGGGCGGCCTCGCCGCGATATAGTGCGCCTCATGGCTTTGCTCCCGGATTAGGTCGGTCGCGGCGACTCGACCCCCGTCCTTCCGGCCTGAATCCTTGGAGCTTCCGCATGCCCCGCCCGTCCACGGCGGTGGGCTATCGTGCCCTCCTGCTCGTGCCCGGAGTCGCCCGCGCCTTCGCCGCGGCCTCCCTGGCCCGTCTCTCGTACGCCATCGTCGCCCTCGCCTTCCTGCTCACCACCCTGCGGGCCACCGGTTCGTACGCGGTGGCCGGCCTCGCCCTCGGCGCGTTCGGCGCTGTCGGCGTCGTCGCGCCGCTCAAGTCCCGGCTGGTCGATCGGCGCGGACCGCGCCGCGTCCTGCCCGCGCTGGCGGCGGCGTACGCGACCGCCCTGCTCGCGACCGTCGCCGCCGCCTACGCCAAGGTCGGGGAGCCGGCCGTGTACGTCGCCGCGGCGCTGGCGGCGGGGCTGGCCGCGCCGCCGGTCGGGCCGTCCATGCGGGCCATCTGGGCGGAGCTCGTCCCGGAACCCGACGGCCGGCAGCGTGCCTACGCCCTGGACGCGGCCGTGGAGGAGGTGCTCTTCGCCGGCGGCCCGGCTCTGGTCGGCGTGATCGTCATGTGGTCCGACGCCGCCGCGGCCCTGACCCTGAGCGCCGCTCTCGCGCTGGCCGGCACCGTCGGCCTGGCCTTCTCCCCGGCGGCGGGCGCCCGCGCCAGGCCCACGAGTCCCGCCAGGTCAAGCCTGGTGGGGCCGCTGCGCTCGCGGGACCTGCGCACGCTCGTCGGCGCCGTCATGGGGTTCGGGCTCGGCCTGGGCCAGGTTGAGGTGGCGGTCGCGGCCAGGGCGGAGCAGGCCGGGCAGCCCGGCGCCACCGGCTACCTGCTCGCGGGCCTGGCTGCTGGCAGCGCCGTCGGCGGCCTCGTCTGGGGACGCCTCACCCACCGCCGCCGGACCTCGACGTACCTGATCGGGCTGGCCCTCGTCCTGGCGGCGGGTTCGGCCGGCGCCGCCGTGATGCCGGCCCTGCCGGGCCTGGGCGCGGTCCTGTTCGCCATGGGCGCCGCGGTGGCGCCGACGCTGGTGATCGCCTGGCTGGTGGCAGACAGGCTGGTGCCGGACGCGGAACGGGTAGAGGCGGGCACCTGGATCAACACGGCGAGCAACATCGGGACCTCGCTCGGCACGGCGCTCGCCGGGTTCGCCGTCGAGCGCGCGTCCGCCGCGACGCCGCTGCTGCTCGGAGCGGGAGCCTTCGCCCTGACCGCCGCCTTCGTGGCGGTCGCCGGGCGCCGGCGGTTCGACCAGGTACTCGGCGCTCGAAGGTGACTGTCGGGCCCAGCCGCTACGTTGAGCGCATGACCTATGTTGAAGGCAAGATCGACCGGATCAGGCCACAGAAGTTCCATGAGACGGTCGGTCTCGAGGATTGGCGTGTGCTGGGCGAGGGAGCGTGCGCGTACTTCCGCACCGGGTCGTTCACAGCCGGCGCCCGGTTCGTGCAGGAGATCAGCGAGCTGACCGGTCTCGGGGGCGGTCACCCCGACATCGACCTGCGCAATGAGGGCGTGACTGTACGGCTGATCACGATCACCGACGACTACTACGGGCTGACCGAGCGGCACGTCGAGCTGGCGCGGCAGATCTCGGCGGTGGCCCGCAAGCTGGACATCCTTGCGGATCCGTCCGCAGTGCAGACCGTCCAGGTCACCATCGATGCGCTCGTCGGCCCCGAGGTGGTGGCGTTCTGGCGTGCCCTGCTGGGCTACCAGGACCGCGCCGGCAGCCCTGAGGATCTGATCGACCCGCACCGTCGCGGGGCGCCGTTCTACTTCCAGCAGATGGACGCACCGCGTGCGCAGCGCAACCGGGTCCACGTCGACGTCTGGGTGCCGTACGACCAGGCCGAGGAGCGGATCGCGGCGGCGATCGCTGTCGGCGGCCGCCTGGTGACAGACGCCTACGCGCCGTCGCACTGGGTGCTGGCCGACCCCGAGGGCAACGAGGCCTGCGTCGGCGCAGCCGGCTGGACCGGCCCCGAACCCAGCCTGCGATGGGTGCCGCGAGCACGTCGAAACTAGCTCGACCAGCGGGCGGCTGACCGGGAACAATACGCAAACATGCGCAACTGGCCGCTTTTCCAGCTCTCCATCACCACGCCCCGCCTCGAACTCCGCTACCCCTCGCTCGACGACCTGGACGAACTGGGCGAGCGGGCGGCTGAGGGCATCCACGAGGCGGGGTACATGCCCTTCGCGGTGCCCTGGTCGGAGACCGAGCCCGCCGAACGGGCCAGACGGACGATCCAGTACCACTTCCGGCAGTGGTCCGAGTTCACCCCGGAGAAGTGGTCCGTCGACTTCGTGGTGGTCTTCGAGGGCCAGGTGATCGGGATGCAGGGCATGGTGGCCGAGCACTTCCCCGTCCTGCGCGAGGTCAGGACGGGTTCGTGGCTGGGCCGGCGTTTCCAGGGCAAGGGCATCGGCACCGAGATGCGCGCCGCCGCCCTGCACTTCGCCTTCGCCGGGCTGGGGGCCGAGTGGGCGGCCACGGACGCGTTCGAGGACAACCACGCCTCGCTCGCCGTGACCAGGAAGCTCGGGTACCACGACGACGGATCCGCCCTGCTCAACCGCCAGGGCGAGCCGGCCGTCAACCTCCGCTTCCGCCTTCCGCGCGCCGGCTGGACCCCCGCCGAGGGCGTCGAGATCCACCACCTGGACGCCTGCCTGCCGCTGTTCGGGCTCCCCACGCCGTCGCCTTGACCTGGAGCGCGCTCCGGCGGCCCACGGCCGCCGAGGACGGCTCCTCGACCGGCGGCGTGTACGCGCACGCGACGGATCCCGAGCAGGCCGCCCGCCTGTGGCGGCTGTCCGCCGAGCTCGCCGGCGTCGACGCGTGCGCCTGAGTCAGACCCCCTGGGGGAGGCGGAACAGGCGGTCCGGGTCGTAGGTGGCCTTCACCTCGGCCAGGCGGGCGGCGTTCTGCCCGTAGTAGGCGGAACGCCAGTCCGTCAGGTCCGGGTCGAGGTAGTTCACGTAGGCGTGGTCGCCGAAGTAGGGGCGCAGATCCGCGTGGATGCCGCGCAGCCACGTCCGGTCCGTGCCCTTGGAGTAGTACTGGACGCTGAACAGCGCGCCGCGGTGCGGGAAGGCCGTGGCGTCGGGCCCGACCCGGCCGACTGCGCCGCCGAGGGCGTCCAGGAGCACCGTGTGCCGGCCGCCGCGGGCCACCCCAGCCACCAGCGCCCGCACGCCGGCGGTCGGCAGCCTCTGGTACGCCATGTGGGACTTGGCCGCGAAGGTGTCCCTGACCAGGCGGCCGTCGGGGGTCTGGCCGGGCAGGTGGCACTGCGAGACCGACAGCGTCGAGCAGCCGCCCATGATCTGCATCGCGTGCTGGTACGAGCTCGGCCTGACGTACCGGGACGAGGTGGGCCCGATCTGGGCGACGAGCGGGGCGAGGAGCCGGTCCAGCGCCTTCTCGCCCCCCAGGTACACCCCACCGATCTGGACGTCGAGGCCGCTGTCGCGCGACAGGTGCAGCGTCGACCACAGCGCGTCGGGAGCGGTCGGGGCCCACGACTGCCACGCGCTGACCGCCGCCTCGGCCCTGGCCCAGGGCCAGTGCAGGAAGAAGACGGTGACGTCGCGCGTGGGATGGGTGCGGAAGGTGAAGGAGACGGCGACGCCGAAGTTGCCGCCGCCTCCGCCCCTGCACGCCCAGAACAGGCCCGCGTGGTGGTCGGCGTCGCAGGTCAGCAACCGCCCGTCGGCCGTGACGATCCGCACGGACTCCAGGACGTCGCAGGTCAGCCCGTACTTCCTGGACACCACCCCGATGCCGCCGCCCAGGGCCAGGCCGCTCACGCCGACGGTCGGGCAGGAGCCCGCCGGGATGCTCACGCCGTGTCGCCCGAGCTTGTCGTAGACGTCGATGAGCTTGGCGCCCGCGCCCACGGTGGCCCGTCCGGACGCGTAACCGACGGAGTTCATCCGGGACACGTCGATCACCAGCCCGGTGCCCGTCGACCAGCCGGCGTAGGAGTGGCCGCCGGAGCGGGTGGTGACGGGGACGCCGTTCGCGCGGACGAACGCCAGGCAGCCGGCGACGTCCGCCGGGGTGGCGCAGTAGGCGACGCCGCCCGGCCTGATCCCGTCGAAGGCCGGGTTGAACAGCCGCCGTGACCGGTCGTAGCCGGCGTCGCCCGGCAGCACCAGGGTGCCCGCCAGCTTGCGGCGCAGCCCCGCCCAGTTGGGCGGCGGCGCGGACAGGACGCCGAGCATCGGTGCGAGCGCGGCGACACGGCAGAAATCCCGGCGGTCCATGGTCGTCTCCCCAAACGGTCGTGGTGAACCGTTGGTGAGACGACCATGGAGGCCGCCGGGTTGGTCACATCTTGGTCACCTGCTGGGCGCCAGGCGGTGGGCGGGCCGCACGCGGGTGCCACCGCCGGACCGGGCGAGCCGCAGGGCCAGCGCCGGGCACATCTCCACGGCCCTGCGGGCCTCCTTCGCCATCCACGCGGGCACCGGACGGAACGACGGGAAGCCGTAGTCGTCCAGGTCCACGAACTCGGGGAGCAGGTGCGCGCAGAGGCCGTGGCCCTGGCAGCGGGTCCAGTCCACGTCCAGGCGGTAGTCGGGCTCGTCGTTTGTCTCTGGCATCGGCAGGACTCCTCTGATCGGCCGGCCGCATGAGCCGTACTCGAGGTGCAGGGCGATGTCGTTCTCGAACGCGTCCAGCGCCGACAGGACGAAACGGGCGGTGCCGTCGGGATGGAAGCACGCGCCGCGCCGCTCGACGGCCCGGACGGCGCGACGTACCGCGTCGGTGGACCCGGTGCCCTCGGCCAGCGCCCGCATCGCGCGGGCCAGGTCCGGCAGGCCCAGCCGGCACGGCCCGCACTGCCCGGCCGACTGCGCGGCCAGGTACGACGTGACCTTCGCCGCTTCGCCGATCGGGCACGTGGTCTCGCCGAGCGGCACGATGATCCCGGCGCCCAAGGTGGCGCCTGCCAGCTTCATGCCCTCGCGCGAGATCTCCGCCGTCTTGGCCGCGTCGATGGGTAGCCAGGCGCCGTGGTAGCCGCCCATCAGCACGCCGTCGCCGATCTCCGCCTCGCACAGGTCGAGGACGTGCGCCAGCGGCGTGCCCGTCGGCGCCTCCAGGACCGCGCCGTGCGCCGCGCCGCCGCTCACGGTGAGCAGCACGGTGCCGGGCTCCTTGCTCGTGCCGACCTCGGCGTAGCGTTCGGGGCCCAGCTCGGCCAGGATGGCGAGCTGGGCGAAGGTCTCGGTGTTCGACAGCAGCGTCGGCAGGCCGTCCACGCCGGACTCGGCGGCCCGCCGCTTCCTGCCGGGCGGCACCGCCTCCAGGCCGTTCACGCCGCGTACCAGCGCGCCGCCCTCGCCGGAGATGAACCGCTCGGGGATGCCGACCACCCGGATCTGGATGTGGCTCTCGGACGCGCCCGCCACCTTGGCGGCCCGCCGCTCGGCCACGGCCGCGGCGATCGACGACTCGCCCACCTCGCCCTGCGCGGTGGCGACGACCACCTCGCGGGCGTGCAACGCCTCGGCCGCCAGGATCGCGCCGTCCAGCACCAGGTGCGGGTTGCGGACGAGCAGCATCGCGTCCTTGGAACTGGCCGGTTCGCCTTCGGCGCCGTTGACCAGCACGACGCACTCGCGTCCGGCCGCGGCGTCGGCGACGGCGCGCAGCTTGCGGCCGAACGGGAAGGCGGCGCCGCCGCGCCCGCGCATGTCCACCTCGTTCACCTCGGAGACGAGGGTGTCGAGGTCGCGCGTCGTGGGCTCGCCGTGCAGCGTGCGGTGCGCCGGCAGGTCGAGCCGCCGGGTGTGGTCGAGCCCGGCCGTCAGCCTGGCCGGGCCCAGGCGTAACACGCGGGGCACTCGGTGCGGGATCACCGCGCCGCCCTTCCGGACGTCCCTTGTCGGCTCATCCCGCCTCCCGGAACTTCCGCCGCGCCGCGGCCAGGCTGACCGGCGCGTTGACCTCCACCGGACGCTCGACCGGCGCGTCGCTCAGCACGGGCGCGCCCACGGCCTCCGGTACGGCCGTCGACCTCAGGTACGTGGCGACCACGCGGACCAGCAGTGCGGACGCGACCGCTGCCAGGCAGGCGAGGTAGGACCAGAGCACCCAGTCGGCCGGTGGGCGGCCGGCGGTCATGCCGTGCGCGATCGAGGCCGGCCAGGCCACGTACACCAGGCCGTGCAGCAGCCGCCACAGCCACGGGGCGCCCCGCTCGGCGAACCGGCCGCGCAGCACGCCGGTCAGCAGGACGACGAGCATCAGGTCGAAGGCGATCGTCCCGAACCCGACGTAGATCCCGGTGACGGGCACCACCACGGCGCCGACCGGGGCGTGCCCCAAGGTGACCATGAACGAGATGTGCGAGACCAGGAAGGCCATGCCGAGCAGCGCGGCGCCCCGATGCGCGAACTGCGCCCTGACCCGGTTCGCCGGCGAGAGGAAGACGCGTTCCGTGGTGATCAGGCCGAGCGCGACCGTCGCGGTCAGCGTCACCAGGGCGAACACGCCCAGGTAGAACTCCAGGAAACCCACTGCCTGGCCGAGCATCCTGGCGCCGCGCTCGGTCCTGGTCAGCGCGAACACCGACAGCAGCACGGCGGTGATCGACGTGCTCACCCCAAGCCGGACGTGCCTCGTGTCCAGCTTGCTCGGGGCGTGCCGGGGTTGTCGTCTGTGGAGCATCAATTCCCTCCGAAGGTCGGTTGAGGGTGCGACTCGGGGGGTCGGACCTTCAGCTGCCCCGCCCACCGGCTGGTGAGCGGGGCTCGGACGAGGCCGGGGTCAGCTCAGCAGCGGCGACCCCGGTTGATGCAGTTGACTACGAACGCCATCAGCCGGTCCGGCATCACGTTGGCGAAGTCGCCGTGATCGGTGACCGGGTTGTGCAGTTGCTCCGGGAAAGCGTCTACGGCGTACGACGCTCCCTGCGGTACCTGGTAGGTCAGGATCATCTGGAGCTGAGGTATTGCCCTGGTGCCTTGCGGACACGCGCCGCCTTGGTCGGGGAAGACCACGTGCGTGCGGTGATTGGCGCTGTCGGTGTTCTGGCCGTCCCAGCAACTTGGAAATTCAAGGATACGAACGACTTGGGAGAAGCGTGGGCAAAGTGGGTATTTATCGGTAGAAATTCTGTTGGTGAATCCGGTGCACGTCCACTGAGCTCGGGCGTTGGCCCCGCCGTTGGTCGCCGCCTTCGCGTCGCCGGTGAGCAACCTGAGGAACCTGGGCATCGCCACGACCTTCGACTGCGCGTTGCCGCGGAACTCCAGCGTCACCGAGCGGGCCCGCAGGGCCTGGCCGACGTTGCCGTCCGGGTCGTTGTCGTTGGTGTCCACCTTGCGGTCACGCAGGACTGGCCAGAAGTAGGTGGACTTGTCACCGAACCGGCAGGTTGTCCCGGCCGCCGCCAGGCTCTCGTCGGTCGAGAAGCCGTTCGTCGACAGGTTGCCCACGTAGTCGTGCAGGTGGTGGGCGCCGTTGCTGACGCCGGGGGCGACGATGAAATTGTCCGGGTTGTTGTGCCCGTTGCGGTTGGTGCCGCAGGCGGAGACGAACGTTCCCCTGGAACCGTTCCTGCCGGCGAAGTCGTTGCGGTTCCCGGAGGGCGGGACCTGGCGGATGTCGACGAAGTCCTTCAGGAACGGTCCCAAGTCGGCGCACTCGTTGTGGTCGTCGCTCGCGGTGGGCGAGGGAGAGGCAGACGGCGTCGGGCGCTGGCCGCGGTTCCTGGTCCGGAACGACTGGGTCGGGCCGTCCGAGGGGGTGAACTGCTCCTGGTCGGACGGCGGCTGGGTCGGCGCGGCCTGCTCGTCGGCCCCCTGCCGCTGATCCTGGAAGCCCTGCTGGTCCTGCGTGCCCTGCCGGTCACCGATTCGCTGGTCACCGATTCGCTGGTCGTCGACCCGCTGGTCCCCGGTCTGCTGGTCACCGATTGGCTGGTCGCCGTTCCGCTGCTGACCGTTCCGGTTCTGCTGCTGGTCGCCGTTCTGCTGCCGGTCCTGGCCCTGGTCCTGTCCTTGATCTTGACTTTGGTCCTGACCTTGGTCCTGGCCCTGGTCCTGTGGCTGCTGTTGCTGGTCCTGCTGCCGTTGCTGCTGGGAGCGTTGTTGCTGCTGCCGGCCCTGCTCGGCCGGGTCGCAGTGGTCGGCCAACGCCGGACTGACGCCGATGACGGCCGCGGACACCAGCCCGCCCGCCGCCACGGCCAAGGCGGACACGGCCGCGGCCATGCGTCTGGATCTCCTCATGGTTGTCTCCTCGTATCGACCGCCGTCGGGGCGGGTGGAGCGGGTGAGGGGGTCAAGGGCTCGGGTAGCTCGTTGAAGTCGACCAGCTCGGTGGACTCGAGCAGCGTCATGTGCTTCATGACCACCGTCACGGCCTGCTGGGCGAACTGCCTGATCTCGGCGTTGCGGGTGCCCGCCCGAACGTCGGCCACCACGGCGAAGACCTTGCCGTGCGCGGCGCGCAGCAGGTCCGCGAAGTCCTTGTCGAAGGCCTTGCCGTTCTCGGAGGCGAGCTGGGCCAGCCAGCGCTGCTGGTCGGCGTTGGGCTGGTCGGGCAGGGGCACGCCGAGCCTGGCCGCGACCGCGCGGGTCGCCACGTCGAGCTTGGTGTGGTCCTCCACCAGGTGCATCCCGACGTTCTTCACCGTCTCGGACTCGCCCCGCTCCTGGGCCCACTGGCCGGCGGGAATCTCCCACAGTCCGGCCTGCCGCACGCGGACGAGCAGATCCCGGTCGCCCGGCCCCAGCGGGCCGGACGCCGTAGTGGTCCAGTCAATGCTGGTGGTCGTCCCCGCAGGGGGCATGACCAGCAAAATCGCGACCACGGCCGCCAGGGCGAACCCGCCGAACATGATGACCTCGCCGCGTAAAAGCCTGCGCATGATCGGAGGTACGCGGACATATCCGAGGTGGTTCAGCCAACACCAGAGATAGTTAGAAATGACTGGAGTTATCGGAGTTGCCACCGGACTGATAACAAAGGTGTAAAGATGTGCCCCGTGCTAGGTCACCTCGACGGCAGGTTCGAGAGTGCGGATGCCGAGGCTGAGTACCGCATCGCGGTGCTCTACCAGGAGTTCGGCGGCCCTCTGCTGCGCCACGTACGCAAGTCGACCGGAAACGATCTTCAATGGGCGGAGGACGTCGTGCAGGAGACGATCGTCCGTGCCTGGCGTAACTCGGCAAGACTGCAATGGGAACCGAGCCTTATCTGGGCGTGGCTACTGACCGTGGCCCGCCGCATCGTGATTGACGGGCGCCGCAGAAAGAGCGTTCGGCCTCATGAGGTCGAGCCTCCGGAAGTGGACATGCTCGCCATCCCTGACGGGTCGGAGCGGGCGTTATCGGCGATCGTGGTCGCCGAGGCGCTGCGCAGCCTGTCCGAAGAACACCGAGAAGTCATCGAGCAGACTTATCTTAGGGACCGTACGATAAGTGAGGCGGCGGAGATTCTGGGGATCCCGCCCGGCACGGTGAAGTCGAGGCTCTACTACGGCATTCGCGCTCTCCGTGAACAGCTGCGGGACAGGGGGGTAGCCGGCTGATGCATGAAGAGGTGGCCGCTTACGTCCTCGGCGTCCTCGATGCTGGGGAGCACGAGGCGTTCGAACGCCACCTCGACCACTGCGAGGATTGCCAGGCTGAGCTCGTGGAACTGGCTGCGGTTCCCGGGCGGCTCGACGAGCTCAGGCACGTTCCCTCCGCCACCGGAGACGACCCCCGATGACGATGTCAGGTTGACGGATGTCACGTTGACGTTCGTGCACTTTTCGGGTGGTATCGAAGCGGTAAGGCGAGTGACCGGCCAGGTGGTCGGCGGGCAAGGCGGGGGAGGTGCCCGGTGGGGCTAGACGCTGGCGCGGCCGTCCCCCCGAACAGGCGGTTCGGTGAGGAAGGCGGCCGGTTGTTCTACGGCGGCTACCTTCGGCTGCCCGAGCTGCTCGACCAGCAGCAGCCCCAGTCGGAGGCCCCCGACGAGCTGCTCTTCATCACCGTCCACCAGGTGTACGAGCTCTGGTTCAAGCTTCTGCTGCACGAGCTGGAGGTGGCGCGCGACGCCATGCTCCGCAGCGAGCTGTGGCTGGCCAGACACCAGTTCAGGCGCGTGCACGCGGTGGAGCGGGTGCTGATCCAGCAAGTCGACGTCCTGGAGACGATGACGCCCCAGGACTTCATGGCGTTCCGTGAGAACCTGGCTCCCGCCAGCGGGTTCCAGTCGGTGCAGTTCCGCGAGCTGGAGTACCTGTCGGGCCTGAAGGACCCGAGCTACCTGAGCAGGCTGCGGGACGCGAGCGACACCGAAATCGACAGGTTGCGCCGCCGCTTGGACGAGCCCTCCCTGTGGGATGCTTATCTCACCGCCCTCTCCCAGCGTGGCCTGCCGGTCTCCGACGACGAGATCATGGCCTCGCTGCTCACCGTGGCGAGAGACCGCCGGTCACACGACGACCTGTGGCAACTGGCCGAAGACCTGCTGACGCACGACGAGACCGCCGCGCAGTGGCGAGCGCGGCACGTCCAGATGGTCGAGCGGCAGATCGGCACGAAGTCCGGCACAGGCGGCTCGACCGGCGCCCCCTATCTGCGCGGCAGGACGCGCCTGCACTACTTCCCACTGCTGTGGGAGCTGAGAACCTGGCTATGAACAGGTATGGCAAACCCTCACAAAGGAGTGAGAGCGAAATGCCGCTCGACGAGGCCAAGGACGAGCTGCTGCAGAGAGTCGCGCAACAGTGCGCGATGAGCAGCGACCACGTGAGCCCCGATGAAGCGCTGTCCTTTCTGCGGACCTACTACCGGCACACCGCGCCGGAGGATCTGCTCGACCGCAACCCGGTCGACGTGTACGGTCCCGCGATGTCGCAGAGGCAGCTGGCCGAGGTCCGCCCGCAGGGCAGGGCGCTGGTCCGCGTCTACACCCCCACACTCGACGAGAACGGGTGGGACCCAGGGCGCTCGGTCGTGGAGGTGGTCACCGACGACATGCCGTTCCTGGTCGACTCGGTGACGATGGAGCTCCACCGGTACGACATCGGCATGGACCTGGTGGTCCACCCGCAGATGCGGGTCCGCCGCGACATGACGGGCCGGATGCTGGGTCGCGGCCAGGAGGACGTCACCGGTCAGCTGATGGCCGAGTCGTGGATGCACATCGAGATCGACAGGCAGACCGAGCCGGGCGTGCTCAAGCAGCTCGAAGCCGATCTGCAGCGGGTGCTGTCGGACGTGCGGCACGCGGTCGAGGACTTCGCGAAGATGCGGGCGCTGGCCGTCCAGACCGCCGAGGACCTGACGCTGAACCCGCCGCCGCTGGAGCCCGCCGAGGTCGAGGACAGCCTCGACCTGCTGCGCTGGCTCGCCGACGGGCACTTCACCTTCCTCGGCTACCGCGAGTACCGCCTGGAGGAGACCGACGAGGGCGACGCGCTGCGCGCACTGCCCGGCCAGGCGTTCGGCATCCTGCGCCACGACACGATCGGCTCCGAGAGCTTCTCGGTGCTGCCGCCCGAGGTGCGGGCCAAGGCGCGTGAGAAGCGCCTGATGATCATCACCAAGGCCAACTCGCGGGCGACCGTGCACCGCGCGGCCTACCTCGACTACATCGGGGTGAAGTTGTTCTCGCCGGAGGGCGAGGTGATCGGGGAGCGCCGTTTCCTCGGCCTGTTCACGCACGTCGCCTACAACGAGTCGATCTCCCGCATCCCCGTGCTCAGGCGCAAGCTGGCCGACGTCCTCGACCGGGCCGGGCTCACCGCCGACAGCCACGACGGCAAGGACCTCATCGAGATCCTGGAGACCTTCCCCCGCGACGAGCTGTTCCAGACCTCGCTCGACCAGCTCCTGCCGATCGCGCTGGGCGTGCTGCGGCTGCGCGAGCGCAAGCAGGTCAAGCTGTTCCTGCGGCGCGACGACTACGGCCGCTACATCTCCTGCCTGATCTACCTGCCGCGTGACCGGTACACCACCAAGATCCGGCTGAAGATGCAGGAGGTGCTGCTCAAGGCGCTGGGCGGCAGGAGTCTCGACTACAGCGCGATGATCGGCGAGTCCGCGCTGGCCAGGCTGCACGTCGTGGTGCGCGGCGAGCGGGGCAAGCAGCTACCCGCGCCGAGCGAGCACGTGGAGGAGCTGGAGGCGCGGTTGGCCGCGGTCACCCGCTCCTGGGAGGACGACCTGGCCGAGGCGATCACCGAGATGACCTCGGAGAAGGAGTCGCCGCAGCTGGTCCGGCGCTACCAGTCGGCCTTCCCGGAGGGGTACAAGGCCGACTTCCCGCCCAAGATGGCCGTGGTCGACCTGCGCCGCCTGGAACAGCTCGACGGCGCCGGGGACGAAGAGGTCGAGCTGAACCTGTACGAGCCGTATGACGCCGCAGAGGGGGAGCGGCGGCTGAAGATCTACAAGATCGGCTCGCCCATCTCGCTGTCGCAGGCGCTGCCGCTGATCCAGCGGCTCGGCGTCGAGGTCGTCGACGAGCGTCCGTACGAGATCGTCACCGACAACGACCAGAGCACCAGGAACGCCTGGATCTACGACTTCGGGCTGCGCTACACGCCGTCCGAGGAGGTCGACAGGAACGACTTCAAGCGGCTCTTCCAGGACGGGCTCACCGCCCTGTGGAAGGGGGACGTGCAGGCCGACAACTTCAACTCGCTCATCCTGGTCGCCGGGCTGACCTGGGAGCAGGTCGAGATCCTGCGCGTCTACGCCAAGTACCTGCGCCAGGCGGGCACCACCTTCTCCCAGCGTTACATGGAGCGGGTGCTCCTCAACAACGTGCGGCTGGCGCGGCTGCTGGTGCGGCTGTTCGAGGCGCGGCTGGACCCGAGGCGCTCCGACGACGTGCGCATCGACCTGGTGGACGCGCTGCACGAGGAGATCCTGGGCGCCCTGGACGAGGTCGCCTCGCTGGACGAGGACCGGATCCTGCGGGCGTACCTGGAGATGATCCAGGCGACGCTGCGGACGAACTACTTCCAGACCGAGGGCGGCCGTCGCAAGCCGTACATCTCGCTCAAGTTCGACTCACAGGCGATCAGCGTGCTGCCGCTGCCGCGGCCGAAGTACGAGATCTTCGTGTACTCGCCGCGGGTCGAGGGCGTGCACCTGCGCTTCGGCAACGTGGCCAGGGGCGGCCTGCGCTGGTCGGACCGGATGGAGGACTTCCGGACGGAGATCCTCGGCCTGGTCAAGGCGCAGATGGTGAAAAATACCGTCATCGTGCCTACCGGCTCCAAGGGCGGGTTTGTCGTGAAGCGTCCGCCTGTGGGCGGCGGACGCGAGGAGCTGATGGCCGAAGGCGTCGCCTGCTACCGGGCGTTCATCTCCGGCCTGCTGGACGTCACCGACAACCTCGTCGACGGCAAGGTGGTGCCGCCCGCCGACGTCGTCAGGCACGACGGCGACGACCCCTACCTGGTGGTCGCCGCCGACAAGGGCACCGCCACCTTCTCCGACATCGCCAACGGCGTGGCCAAGGAGTACGGCTTCTGGCTGGGCGACGCGTTCGCGTCCGGCGGCTCGGTCGGCTACGACCACAAGGCGATGGGCATCACCGCCCGCGGCGCCTGGGAGTCGGTCAAGTACCACTTCCGCACCACCGGCGTGGACGTCCAGGCGACCGACTTCACCGTGGCCGGAATCGGCGACATGTCGGGCGACGTGTTCGGCAACGGCATGCTGCTCTCCCAGCACATCCGGCTCGTCGCCGCCTTCGACCACCGCCACATCTTCGTCGACCCCGACCCCGACTCCGCCCGCTCCTTCAGCGAACGGCGGCGGCTGTTCGACCTGCCACGCAGCTCCTGGGCCGACTACGACACCGGGCTCATCTCCCAGGGCGGCGGCGTGTTCGCCCGCACGGCCAAGTCGATCCCGATCACGCCGCAGATGCGCGAGGCGCTCGGCATCCCCGCCGGGATCACCTCGATGGCGCCGAACGACCTGATCAGCGCGATCCTGCGGGCCCCGGTGGACCTGCTGTGGAACGGCGGCATCGGCACCTACGTCAAGGCCACCGCCGAGTCCAACGTGGACGTCGGCGACAAGGCCAACGACGGGCTCCGCGTCAACGCCGCCGAGCTGCGCTGCAAGGTCATCGGCGAGGGCGGCAACCTGGGCTTCACCCAGCTCGCCCGCATCGAGTTCGCGCTCAACGGCGGTCTGGTCAACACCGACTTCATCGACAACTCCGCCGGGGTCGACACCTCCGACCACGAGGTGAACATCAAGATCCTGCTCGACCAGGTCGTCCGCGACGGCGAGCTGACCGACAAGCAGCGCAACCAGGTCTTCACCTCGATGACCGAGGAGGTCGCCGGCCTGGTGCTGCGCGACAACTACGCGCAGAACGTGGTCCTGGCCGCCGCCCGCGCGCAGGCCGTGGAGATGCTGCACATCCACGCCCGGTACCTGCGGCGGCTGGAGCGCGACGGGCTGGTCAACAGGGAGCTCGAGTTCCTCCCGTCCGACAAGGCCCTCGCCGAGCGCCGCCAGGCCAGGCTCGGGCTGACCGCGCCCGAGTTCTCCGTCCTGCTGGCCTACACCAAGCTGGCGGTGGACCAGGAGGTGCTCGCCTCCGACCTGCCCGACGACCCGTACCTGGCCTCGTGGCTGGTGTCGTACTTCCCGTCGGCGCTGCGCGAGCGGTTCAGGTCGTACATGGACAACCACCCGCTGCGCCGCGAGATCATCACCACCTGCGTGGTGAACGAGATGATCAACTCGATGGGCACGACGTTCGTCTACCGCTTCGGGGAGGAGACCGGCGCGTCGGTGCCCGACATCGTCCGCGCCTACCTCGTCACCCGTGAGGTGTTCGACCTGCCGAGCTTCTACCGGCAGGTGGAGGAGCTCGACAACAAGGTCGACACGGCCACCCAGATCGCCATGCTCCTGGAGGCGCGCAAGCTCGCCGAGCGCGGCACCCGCTGGCTGCTCGGCAACCGCCGGCCGCCGCTGGACCTGGCGGTCTCGGTGAACTTCTTCATCAAGGGCGTGAACGGCCTGCTCACGCAGGTCCCGACGATGCTCGCCGGGCCGGACCTCGTGGCCTTCGAGGAGCGCCGCGACTCCTTCGTGGCCAGGGACGTCCCGGCGGACCTGGCGGAGCGGGTGGCGGCCATGGTGCCCGCGTACAGCACCTTCGACCTGGTGGAGATCGCGTCGCTGGCGGACCGGCCGGTCAACGAGGTGGCCGAGGTCTACTTCGACCTGGCCGACCGCCTCCAGCTGGCCCGCCTCAGGGAGCGGGTGATCGCCCTGCCGCGCGACAACCGCTGGAACTCCATGGCCCGCTCGGCCCTCAGGGACGACCTGTACGCCGCGCACGCCTCCCTGACCCGCGACGTCCTGGCCCACAGCACCTCCGGCCTGCCTCCGGAGGAGCGCCTGGCCAGCTGGTCCGAGGCCAACTCGGCCGCGGTCCACCGGGCCAGGCAGACGCTGTCGGAGATCTGGGAGAGCGACAACTTCGACCTCGCGACCCTCTCCGTGGCCCTGCGAGCCATCCGCACGCTCGTGTCGGCCAGCAACCTGCCCCACGCGGAGGCCTGACCCGCGGGACGTCGGGCGCGGCGCCGAAGCCGCGCCCGGCGCCGGGGTGGGCTACTCGCCGCCCGCGCCGGTCAGCGCCCCGTCGTGGGCGATGATGCGGGCGGCGGCCGGCGACCTGCCGGGCGGGACCGCGGTCGCGTACTGGTGAGTCTCGGTGATCTTGAGCGTGCGGCGGAGTACCTTCGAGCTGATCGCCCAGCGGGCCGCGTCGGGCACCGGCATGTACTCCTTCGACGTCTTGTTCACCGTCGTGGTGGTTCTCGACATCCCGTACTGGATCAGCGCCCCGCCGCCGGTGGTGCGCAGCGTGTACACGGGGAAGTCGCCTGCGCTGAAGATCGAGTCGTAGCTGAACCCGTCGTTCTTGGCCTTCTCCCGGTCGGCCATGATCTGCGTGGCCACCTCGGTCGTGAACGGCCCGGGGGCGACCAGCTTGGCCGCGACCCCACCGGACCCCGCCTCCGCGATCGTGGCGTGCAGCGGGCCCATGAACTGCGGGCTGATCGTGACGCTCTTGTCGTCGGGCGGCAGCGCCGTGGCGTACCCCTCGGCGTCGAGCTCGATCTGCGGCGGCTCCTCGCCGGGCAGCAGCCGGGCGGCCGAGCTGAGCCGCCAGTCGTCGCCCTTGGCGAACGTCAGCAGCGTCTGCTGCCCGTCGCGGGTGACCAGCACGCTGAACCAGGGCGCCTGCTCGTCGGGCGCGAACCGCGGCACGAACAGGGTCGGCGGCCCCCACGTGTACCGCGGCGGCCTGTTCTTCGTGGACTGGAACTCGGCCGAGGTGACCCGCGCCTCGGCGTCGCGGTACTGCTCCATCGCCAGCCGCTGGTCGCCCCCGGCCCGCAGCAGGTCGTCGGTGGCCGTGAAGGTGGCGAAGACCTTGGCCGCCTCCACCAGCGTGATCGCCAGCGGCGTGGGGGACGGGGTCACCGGGATGGGCGCGGGGGCCGTGGCCGCCACCTGGCTGGGCGGGGCTTGTGGCGTGCCTGAGCAGGCGACCGCCCCGGCCAGCAGGCCGACGGCGAGCGCCAGCGCCTTCCGCCGACCATATGCACGCACCTCGCCATGTTATTCGGGCGCGCGAGGGTCGCGTACCCTTGGGAGACGTGGCAGTCATCGATCCGGCAGAAGAGATCAACGAGCTCGGGGGCACGCTCCGGAGCATCCAGGACGTGCTCGACCTCGACGCGATGCGTAAGCAGATCGAGGCGCTGGAGGAGCAGGTGGCCGCCCCCGACCTGTGGGACGACCCCGACCAGGCGCAGAAGGTCACCAGCAAGCTGTCCCACCTCCAGGGCGAGCTCAACCGCGTCGAGGGCCTGGCCCGCCGCCTCGACGACCTGGGCGTGCTGTACGAGCTGGCGGCGGAGGAGGCCGACGACGACACCAAGGCGGAGGCCGACAAGGAGCTGGCCACGCTCAGGTCCGACATCGGCGCGATGGAGGTCCGCACGCTGCTGTCGGGCGAGTACGACGCCCGCGAGGCGCTCCTGACGATCAACTCCCAGGCCGGTGGCGTCGACGCCGCCGACTGGGCCGAGATGCTGCTGCGCATGTACCTGCGCTGGGCCGAGCGCAAGGGCTTCTCCACCGAGGTCTACGACACCTCCTACGCGGAGGAGGCCGGCATCAAGTCGGCGACCTTCATCATCAAGGC
Source organism: Nonomuraea sp. NPDC005983 (assembly GCF_040614375.1). Classification (NCBI taxonomy): domain Bacteria; kingdom Bacillati; phylum Actinomycetota; class Actinomycetes; order Streptosporangiales; family Streptosporangiaceae; genus Nonomuraea; species Nonomuraea sp. NPDC005983. The sequence continues at coordinate 25,071 of NZ_JBEXUP010000021.1, read as the reverse complement.
GCCCTACGCGTACGGCACGCTGCGCGGCGAGCACGGCACCCATCGCCTGGTCCGCATCAGCCCGTTCGACAACCAGGGCCGCCGCCAGACCTCCTTCGCCGGCGTCGACGTCGTCCCGGTGGTCGAGCAGACCGACCACATCGACATCAACGAGGACGAGATCCGCGTCGACGTCTACCGCTCCTCGGGCCCCGGCGGTCAGGGCGTCAACACCACCGACTCCGCGGTCCGCATCACGCACCTGCCGACCAACATCGTGGTCTCCTGCCAGAACGAGCGTTCGCAGCTGCAGAACCGTGCCAGCGCCATGGCCGTCCTCCAGGCCAAGCTGCTGGAGCGCAAGCGGCAGGAGGAGGCGGAGCGCATGTCGGAGCTGCGCGGCGCCTCCACCACGTCATGGGGCACGCAGATCCGCAACTACGTGCTGCACCCGTACCAGATCGTCAAGGACCTGCGCACGGGCACGGAGGCGGGCAACCCGACGGCCGTGCTCGACGGCGACCTCGATGAGTTCATCGAGTCGGAGATCCGCTGGATGCGCAGGCAGGAGTCAGAGCCCGCTTAGGTGCTTGAGCGCCAGCGTCACGAAGAGCAGGACCAGCAGCAGCACGACGATCACGGCGGGTGACAGTCCGGCGAAGCCGTGACTGTGCATCCGCTCGCGATTGGCGCGGCAGACGGGGCAGCGGCCCTCGATGACGGGGTGGGCGCACTGCGCGCATACGAGGTGTTCGCAACTCATGTCAGCCCCAAGTGTAGCCGCACAATCGTTTTGTTTCCGTTATGGACGTTCCATGCCAGTCTTCCCCCTAGACTGTGCTCTGGCCAATCGGAACGTCGATCATTGGTAAAGAAAGACGCCCCCGATAGCCAGTGGCGGGAAGTGGGCATGTGCCACCCTTGCTTCCGTCCTGACCCCTAGACTGGCATGCCGTGATGCTCTCGTGATCCATTTCGATAATGTCACCAAGGTCTACGCCAACCAGAACAGGCCCGCTCTCGACCACGTCTCCGTCGACGTGGACAAGGGCGAGTTCGTGTTCCTCGTCGGTCCCTCGGGATCAGGCAAGTCCACATTCCTCCGGCTGATCCTCAAGGAGGAGCGGCCCAACTCCGGGGCGATCCACGTCGCAGGCAAGGATCTCGCCCGTCTCTCCAACTTCAAGGTGCCGCACCTGCGCCGCCGCATCGGCTGCGTGTTCCAGGACTTCAGGCTGCTGCCCAACAAGAACGTCTACGAGAACGTGGCGTTCGCGCTCGAGGTCATCGGCAAGCCCCGGCGGTTCATCCGCAAGGTCGTGCCCGAGGTCATCGAGCTGGTCGGCCTGGAGGGCAAGGCGCACCGCATGCCCGACGAACTGTCCGGCGGCGAGCAGCAGCGCGTCGCCATGGCCCGAGCGTTCGTCAACCGGCCGATGATCCTGCTGGCCGACGAGCCGACGGGCAACATCGACCCCGCGACGAGCATCGGCATCATGAAGGTGCTCGACCGGATCAACAGGACTGGCACTACGGTCGTCATGGCCACGCACGACGCGGCCATCGTCGACTCCATGCGCAAGCGCGTCGTGGAACTGGAGGACGGCAAGATCGTCCGCGACCAGTCGCGTGGCGTCTACGGCCAGGCCTACTGACAGGGAGCAGCTGACAGAACATGCGGGCGAATTTCATCTTCTCCGAGGTCTGGATCGGCCTCCGTCGCAACCTCACCATGACGATCGCGGTGGTCATCACCGTGGCGGTGGGCATGGCCATGCTGGGTGTCGGCCTGATGATCAACGCCCAGGTCTCGCTCATGAAGGACTACTGGTACGACAGGGTCGAGATCTCAGTCTTCCTCTGCACCAAGACCACTTCGGACGAGGACTGCAAGGGCAAGGCGGCCACCCCGCAGCAGACGCAGACCCTCAAGGCGAAGATCGAGTCCCTGCCGGGAGTGCAGTCGGTCACGTTCGAGGACCAGGCCACCGCCTACGAGAACTTCAAGAAGGCCTACGGCTCGAACAAGGCACTGGTCGAGGCGGCCGGAGTCCAGGACATGCCCCCGTCGTTCCGGGTCAAGCTGAAGGATCCTGACAACTACCAGCCGGTCATCCAGCAGATCGAAGGCCAGCAGGGCGTCGCGCAGATCGTCAACCAGAAGGACCTGATCGGCAAGTTCTTCGACATGCTCCAACTGGTGCGCAGCGCCGCCCTGGTGGTGGCGATCATCCTGGTGCTCGCGGCGGCGTTGCTGATCGGCAACACCGTGCGATTGTCGGCCTTCAACAGGCGCCGCGAGACCGGGATCATGCGGCTGGTGGGCGCGTCGAACCTGTACATCCAGCTCCCCTTCGTGATGGAGGGCGTGATCGCCGGCCTGATCGGCGGCGTGTTCGCGGCGGTCATGCTGATCGTGGCGAAGGTGTTCATGTTCGAGGAGTTCGCCCGCTTCCTCGCGGCCACCAGCAGCATCGGCTGGAACGATGTGGCCCAGACCATCACCCTGACCATGGGAATCGGCGTGCTGATCTGTGTGCTGGCTTCCTTCGTCACTCTTCGCCGCTACCTCAGGGTGTAGTGGAACGCCGGTAAAGTCGGAAGCATGCCACGTGAGACCGGGCGGAAGGTCATCGCCCAGAACAAGCGTGCCCGGCACGACTACCACGTCGACGACACGTTCGAGGCGGGGCTCGTGCTGCAGGGCACCGAGGTGAAGTCGCTGCGCGAGGGTCGCGCCTCGCTCACCGACGGTTACGCCACGATCGACGGCGGCGAAGCGTGGCTGCTGAACGTGCACATCCCCGAGTATTCACAGGGAACGTGGACGAACCACGCCGCCCGCCGCAAGCGCAAGCTGCTCCTGCACCGCAAGGAGATCGAGAAGCTCGCCGCCGTGACGAAAGAGGGCGGTCTGACGATCGTGCCGCTGTCGCTCTACTTCAAGGACGGCAAGGCCAAGGTCGAGATCGGCGTGGCCCGAGGCAAGAAAGACTGGGACAAGCGCCAGTCACTGGCGGAGCAGCAGGCCAAGCGGGAGATGGCCCGGGCGCTGCGGCACCGCAGCAGATGAGCCGCATCCGCCGTACCGTTGCCGCGACCGTCACCCTGGCGGTCGCGTGCACGACTCTGACCGCCTGCCTCGACGAGTCCTCGCCGCACGACGCGGTCCGCGACTTCCTGGTGGGCTGGCAGTCGGAGGACTACGACCTGGCCGCCGAGCGCACCGACGGCGACCCCGCGATCGTGCGCGAGGCGCTCGCCGACGCCAAGCTGGAGCTCGACGCGGCCTCGTTCCGCTTCAAGATCAAGAGCATCAGCCTCAACGGCGACGAGTCGCGCGCCGACTTCGGGGCCGAGGTCGACCTGGGCGAGAACAACCCGCTGTGGGAGTACAGCGGTGCGCTGCCGCTGCACCTGGTGAACGGCGCGTGGAAGGTGCGCTGGTCGCCGTCCGTGCTGCACCCACAGCTCAAGGACGGGCAGCGGTTCGCGGTGCGCACCGACCCGACGCCGCGCATGCCGGTGGTCGACGTGCGCGGCACGCCACTCCAGCGCGACACCAACGTGTACGTGGCGCAGGTGCAGCCGTCCAAGCTGGGAGGCCAGGCCGAGAAGGTCGTCGCGGAGCTCTCGAAGATCACCGGGTTCGCCCAGGACCGGCTGCTGAGCAAGATCAGGTCGTCCCCGCCGGACGAGTTCGTCTCGCTCGCCACGTTCGGTGGCAGGCGTTACCCCGCCATCCAGGACGACCTGGAGGCGATCCCCGAGATCACGGTCAAGGCCCTGCCGCAGCCGGTCGCGCCCGACGCCCCCAAGGACATCGTCGGCAAGGTCAGCTCCCTCACCCCCGAGGACGAGGTCAAGCTCGGCGGCCCGCAGCGGGCCGGCGACTCGATCGGCCAGAGCGGCCTCCAGCGGGCCTACCAGGACTATCTGACGGGCTCCACCAAGACTCAGGTGATCACCCTTGACCTGAAGACCGGCAAGCAGGCCGCGCTGCTCAAGGAGTGGCCCGGGCGGCAGAACAGCCAGGTCAAGACCACGATCGACAGCAAGATCCAGCGGGCCGCCGACGAGGCGGTCGCCGACGCCGAGGCCGGTGTGCTGGTGGCGGTCAAGCCGGAGACGGGCGAGATCCTGGCGGTCGGCGCGAACGGCTACAACCAGGAGAAGGACGCCCTCGCGGGCAAATTCCCGGCGGGCACCGCGTTCTCGATCGTGGCGGCCGACGCGCTGATCAGGTCCAAGGTCAACCCCAAGCTGAAGCTGGCCTGCCCGGCCGAGCGGACCGTGGGCGGCGCGAAGTTCGTCCAGACCAGCCAGGTCACCAGCTCGTCGGCGTCCCTCCAGGATAATTTCGCCAAGGGCTGTGTCACCGCGCTGGCCTCGCTGGCGCGCCGAGTCGACGCCGCCGAGCTGGCGAAGAGCGCCACGACCTTCGGCGTGGAGCTGCCGTGGCGGCTGCCGCTCAAGTCCTACAGCGGGTCGCTGCCGGAACTGCCCACCGACGCCGACAAGGCCAAGGCCATCGTGGGGGAGAACGTCCAGATGAGCCCGCTCGGCATGGCACTGGTGGCAGGCGCGGTCGCCTCGGGAGCCTGGCATCCGCCCATCCTCGTCACCGACCCCAAGGAGCCGGGCTCCGCGGCCGAGGTGGTGCCCGGAGCGCCGCTCAAGCCGGCGCCGCTCGCCCCCGAGGTCCGCACGGCGCTGAAGGCGATGATGAGCGCCGGGGCGACGAGCGCGCACGCGCAGGCGGGCAGTGGCAAGGTGTACGGCGTGTCGTCGTCAGCGGGCGGCGAGGACGCCTCCATGCGCTGGTTCGTCGGCTGGCAGAAGGGCGTCGCCATCGCCGTGCTGGCCAAGAAGTACAACCCGGCGGTCGTCGCCAGCAGCTTCTTCGAGGCGCTCGGCAACCCGTCGTGATTACACCGTCACGGTAAGCAACCATTCGGCGTGCCGGCTGCGTCTTACTGAATGACTGGGCCCGCTCGGGGGGTTGCGGACCTGGTCACCGTGATGCGACAGGACTTCATCTCGGGGGAAGTCCTGCCGTCCGGACCGGCTCGACCCTGCCGGTCGACCCCCGGGAGCGCGAGCAACTGAGCCACGTTCCCGGGGGTTTCGGCATGCGGGAATCAAGTTGGCATCCTGGGTGTTAACCGTCTAGATTCTTGTTGCTCGCCCCTTCGGGGGCGTGTTGACAACAGCACAGGGGGTGACTGGCTTCGACTTTGACCTTGCAAGTCAGGTGAAGCGGGCCGAGGACGGCGGACATAACCTCGTTAATCCTGTGACCGCGAACGATAAGTGCCAATAACAAGCACGCTGAGGTCGGCCAGGACTCCCTGGCCCTCGCTGCCTAAGTAGCGAACCTCTGTCAGCCCGAGAGTGCCTTCGGCTCGGTGTCTGGCATCATCAGAAGGCTCAACCGACCTCCCCGGCCACGGGGGTGATCGGGAAACCAAACAGTGGCTGAGCCCGTCGGCGACTCGCCTGCGTGATCGCCGGGGCTGAGAAAAACACAGCAGGCTGCGCCCGGAGAAGCCCTGTCTTGGGGTTGAAGGACGCGGGTTCGATTCCCGCCACCTCCACCCAAGGGGCGCTACTCGAACACTGCTCTGCCAGAGCGGTGGCGAGAAGCGCTGAGGTGCCAGTAGCAGCGGCGGTGTCCATCAGGGCACCGCCGTTTTGCTTGTTCGGGCCCTGTGGACGTGCCGGCGTTCGACGCCGTGGCCCACGTGTCGCACACGACCGGCACCGAGTACGTGGTGCGCCCCTGACGGCTACTCCCCGTCGGCCAGTCGCCGTTCGACGTCCTCGCGAAGCGAGGACGGCAGCAGGGGCAGCAGCCGGTCGCGGCGGTAAGGCGGGCAGTGCACGAGCAATCCGGCGATCGTGGCGGACGGAAGGCGACTCAGCGCCTGACCGGCCGAGTCCTCCGGCATCGCGGCGACGGCGAGGCCGGTCTGCCGGGTGTCGGCGGCGGCCATCGCCTCGATCGCCGCCGCGGACTGCCGGTCGTGCATGTTGCCGAGCACGCGTCCGTGGTGGTGGGGGTCCATCGCCAGGACCACCCCGGCGACGAGGGTCGGGTCGCGTACCTGGTCGAGCAGCCAGCCCACGCGTCCTGGGAGCAGCATGTGCAGGATTTTCGCGCTCTTCGACGCCTGGCGGCACATCTCCTCCACCGCGGCGGTCGTGAACAGCCGCCAGTGTTCGGCGAGGAGCACCGCCGCCTCGGCGGCGGTCAGCGCGAGGATCATCGAGCCTCTCTCCGCGGCGTCGGCACCGACGAGCGTCCGGCGCACGCGTTGCGCCGCCGCGCTCCCGCCCGGTCCCGCGCCGTTTCCCCCTCGATCGCCGCGCCCTCCAGACAAGCCGCTTCCCCTGGAGAAGCCGCTTCCCCTGGGGAAGCCGCTCCCTGCGGAGAAGCCGCGACCTCCTGAGGAGACGCCACCGCCCCCTCCAGGGACGCCACCGCCCTCTCGCGAGATGCGGGAAGTATCGGAAATGGCGCTGTTCATCCCTCCAGCCCAGTTCTCCCGGGAAGGCGGGGAGTGTCCCGTGATGGAGTCGGGCGGTGTCCACCGCGCCCCCGTCCCGGCATCCCCCCTGGCGGCCTGTTCCAGTCGCCGCGCCAGCTCGTCGGCCTTCATCCGATTTGTCGGGCTCTTGACCAGCAGCCGGTTGATCGTCGAGGTGAGCCGCCGCGTCCGGGTCATGGGATCCGGAGGATAGGTGAGGATGGCGAACCTGGTGGCTTCCTCAGTGCTCCGGTGGAAGGGCGGACGCCCCTCCAGGGCCGTGTAGAGGGTTGCGCCCAGCGACCACAGGTCGGCCGCTTCGCCGACCGTGGTGCCCCGCAGCCGTTCAGGGGCGATGAAGTCGGGGGTGCCGATCACCTGGCCGAGCATGGTGATGCGCTCGTGGCCCTCGATGGCGGCGATCCCGAAGTCCACCAGGACCACCTCGCTGGAAGAGGTGATCAGGATGTTGTCCGGCTTCACGTCGCGGTGCAGCACCCCGACGGCGTGCGCGGCGGCGAGCGCGTCGAGCGCCTGGGCGGCGATCCGCACCACGGCGGGCTCGGACAGGGGCGCGCGCTTGATGAGCGCGCCGAGCACGATGCCCTGCACGTAGTCCATCACGATCCACGGGCCGTCCTGGGTGTCGAGCACGTCGTGGACTCGGACGATGCCCGGGTGGTCGATCCGGGCCAGTGCCCGTGCCTCCCGTTCCGCCCGTGCCTTCAACTCCGGCAGCCGCCCGACGTCCGCGCGTACTTGTTTGAGCGCCACCACACGGCCGAGCTTGCGGTCCCGGCCGCGCCAGACCCGTCCCATGCCGCCGCTGCCCAGTGGCGCCTCGATGACGAACCGGCCCGCGACGTGCTCACCAATCATCGTTCAGTCCGGCGTACTCGGCCTGCCGGCCGTGGCCCGTCGCCCGGGGGACGCGGTTGTCCTGGAGATTGCGGAGCGCGTCGTCCTCGAAGCTTCTGCCTTCGTGGGGCTCAGCCTGCGAAGTCCCGGACGGGCCTGAGCCGTAGAAGACGCCGGTACGCGGTTCGTCCGCGGTGTACGGCCGGGTGGTGCCGTCCCGCCAGTCGGCCTGTGGCGGCCGCCTGTCCGCGTCGTGGATCTGGTCGATGGCCTTGTTGACCTCCCGCCGCTCCAGCACGGCCACGATCGTGTCGTAACTGCCGGGCCGCTGCATCAGTTTGACGAGGACGGGCAGGCACTCGATGAGCAGGATGAACAGGAACAGCAGGAGCCTGGCCATGTTGAGGGTCGCGTTGTCCCGCGACACCCTGCCGAGCGCCTCCAGCCGCAGCATCAGGCCGTCGGACCCGTGGATCTCGGAGGCGAAGCCGTCCCTGAGCCCAGCCTGCTGCCTGGTCAGATTGTCCAGCTCGGACCGTACGCCGCGCAGGTCCCGCTCCGCCTGGGCCAGCCTGCTCGCCTTTCCGGCCTCCTGGGTGCCGCTGAGTTGTTGCCTGCGCTGCTCGATCTGCCCGTTGATGTCGTTCACCCGGTCGCGGGCGGTTTTGTACGCCTCTTCTGCCGCCTCCGCGAGCGGCCCCGACCCTTTCTTCGCGCATTTGGGCGGCCCGACGTACAGCTGACACTGCCATTCCTGGTAGAACCTGTCCCGCTGCTTGACCGCCTGCTCGCGTGACTTGGTCAGCTCCTGGATCCGGGGGTCGGCCGCGGGATCGAGCGGGGTCTCCCCGCGGGAGGCGATTACGGCCTGCAGGGCCGCCGCGGACTTTTCCAGCTCGGTTATGCGCCGGCCGGTTTCGCCGCCCTGCTGGGCACGGGTGAACGCGTCGGTTCGCTCCTGCTGGATGTCGACGATCTCGGCGTCGATCTCGGGCTTGAAGATCTGGAGCACCAGCGGCGTGGAGATGACGGCCCCCAGCAGCAACGCGAGGAGCACACGGGGCAGGGCGAGCCAGAAGCGCCGCCCGCCCTGTGTCGGCAGGGACGTGACGAGCCACCGGTCCAGGCTCAGAATCGCCACGCCCCAGACGAGGCCGATCAGGACGGCGAGCGGCGGGAACACCTTGAGCGCCGAGGCGAGCGCGAACGTCATGGAGATGGCGGCGATGCAGGCCGTGGTCAGGATGGCGCCGCCCAGGCCGTGGAACCTGGCGCGCTCCCCCTTGCACTGATCCAGCACATCCGTACGGGCACCCGACAAGACGATCAACCATCTACCGACCACGCGCGGCTCCGGGAGAAGGGGACAGGGTGCTACACGCCCTACCCCGTGAGTAATCCACTGACTACCATAAACAACCGGCAAACCTGATTTATCGCAAGAGGACAGATGTCAACTCGCGGAAGTTGTGTCCGACAGCCCGCCACGGACGGCTCTCTCACGGCCGATCGCAAACCGCCAGAAATTGGACAAATAATCGCCAATCAGCCGTTATTGTCACATAAAAGGATTTGTAGCGAATAACGGTTGAAACGGGCGGGGAGATTCTTTGAATCATTTTGCAGAGGGCGGGCTGCGGAGCACTCTCGCCGATCTGATCGGCTCGTTCAGGGAGCGGCTGGCCGTCGTGGAGATCGACGCCGCCGGACTGCGGATCTTCGAGGTGCTGGTCGACGACGTCGGCACCCCCCACCACACGCGCAGAGCCGCCGCCAAATGGTCCACCCTGACCGCCTCCGGCGACGAGGTCTTCGACGCGGTGCTCCGGGTCGCGGGCGATCTGATCTCCGCCGACGAAGGGGACCCGGTGCTGGTGGCGTGCTCCGCCGACGGCCCCGAGCAGGAGGCGGCGCTGCGCGCGCTGCGACAGTGGCGCCCGACGGCCCAGGTCGTCGAGGCGTCCGGGGCCAAGGTCGCAGACCTGCTGCCCGAGGTGATCGCCGGTACGCCACTGCGTCACGCGTACGACCTGATCGTGGCCAGGGACCGCGCGGACGACGGCCGGCTCGAACTGGTGGGACGGCGGCTCTTCGGCGCCGGCGCGAAGCCGGGAGAGGCCGCCCACGTGACCGTCACCTGCACCGACGCGGGCGGCCTGCTGCTCGCGATCTCCGCTTGGTCGGGCCCGCTCCAGCCTTCCGGGATGGTGTCGCTCGACCACGCGCCGCTCCCGCCAGGACGGCACCTGCTGCGGGCGGTGCTGGAGCGCCCCGGCGTCGTCCGCTTCCCCGAGGTTCCCGGTCTGCGGCCGGACACGCGTCCGTGGGCGGACGTGATGGCCGCGCTGCCGACCCGGCGGCCGTCCGCGACGCCCCGGTCCGCCCATCTGGTGTGCGCCATCGAGACGTCGGGGACCGCGAAGGAGTTCGAGGCCCGCTGCCACTGGGCCGGCTACCTCATCGACCTGCTCGCCGAGCGCTGCCCGGACCTCCAGCAGCTCCAGGTGTCCGTCGTGGGATACGGCACCCATGTGTTCGGCACCAGGCACGCGGACAGAACCCGGCCGGCCCTGGCCGCCTGGTCCGCCTCCACCGCGGGGGCGCGCGCCGCCCTGGAGTCCCTGCGGCCCACCACGCCGACGTATCCGAACGCCGCCCAGCTCGAAGACGTGCTCGCGGAGGTGAGCAGTCGGCTGCACGCTCAGCCGGGCAGCACGCGGACGGCGCTGCTCACCATCGGGGCGCGCCCCCCGCACCCCCCTCGGTCCGGCCTCGACCGCGTGCCGCCCTGCCCTGCGCGCTACGACTGGCTGGAACTGCTGCGCGAGCTGGAACAGCGCCACGGCCTGCGGAGCGCGGCCATCTGCGACAGTCCGCCCACCGCCCCCTCCTCCCCCTGGCATCGGCTCGGCTCGGCCGCGCTGTTCCAGGTGGACGCGGTGAACGCGGAAGAACTCGCGATCCGGCTCGGCCTGGTGACGACGTCGTCCGTCGTGCTCTCCCTTCCCTTCGTCTCCCAGAATGAGGACATCGGTGGTCGACACTGACTCCACCCCCGGCGACGCCGAGCGCGATCGCGAGCCCGACATCGCGATGTGGGGGGCTTCGGGCAGCGGCAAGACCGCGTTCCTGGCGGCACTGAGCGTCGCGCTGAACAAGGCCCGCGATTCGGGCTGGCGGCTCATCGGGGAGAACGCGGTGTCCAGGACGGAGCTGGCGAAGCTGCGCAGCACGCTGCTGCAGGCGCGCACGTTCCCGGCTCCGACCGAGGCGCTGACCCACTACAGCTGGCTGATCATCGGCCCGGCGGAGGCGCCGCGCAGACGATGGTGGTGGCCGTGGACGACGCAGGTGGCGAAGGCGCCGAAGGTCAGGCTCGACTTCCTGGACCTGCGCGGCGACCTGTACGCCGAGTCCGAGGCGAACATCGACAAGAAGGCCCTGGTCGACAGCCTGGTCAAGAGCCGCGGGCTGATTTACATGTTCGACCCGGACCGGGAGGCCAGGGTAGGCGACGCCTTCAAACACCTGGACGCCGCGCTGCATGAGGTCGCCGGGCGGATGCTGACCGGCGACGAGTACGAGGACGGCAAACTGCCCCACTACATCGCGGTCTGCATCACCAAGTTCGACGACCCGAAGGTGCTGAGAACCGCGATGGAACGGGGGTACACAGAGCGGGATCCCGGCGACGAACTGCGCATCCCCCGTGTGCCCGAAGACCTGGTCCGCGACTTCTTCCGGTTGCTGTGCCGGGAGGTCCAGGACCACAACGCCGAGATGATCGTCGACCTGATCGAGGCGTTCTTCCACGCGGACCGCATCAGATACTTCGTGACGTCCTCCGTCGGCCTGTTCATCGACGAGGACCACGGCCGTTTCGACCCGGACGACCCTCTCAACGTCATCGACAACGCGAACGGCGGGCTGACGATCCGGGGCGCCGTCCGCCCCATGAACGTCATGGAGCCCGTGCTCTGGCTCGGCCAGATGCTCCGGCCCGGCGCGATGAGGAGCAGACGATGGCCCAGTTGACCGCCCACTGGGCGATCCTCGGCAAGACGCCGGAGAGCCTGGACGACTACGGCGTGATCGGCTGCAGCACCGGCGCGATCACCAACGCCGAGTTCGGCATGTGGCTCAAGGCGTTCACCTCCGGCACCATGGAGCCCAAGGCCCTCCCACGGGTGGCGACCAGCTACTTCACCGCGGACCTCGACAACGAGCCATGGCTGGGGCTGTCCCGGCAGGCCGAGCCCGAGTCCCAGGACGGCTTCCAGCGCCCGTACGCGATGACGTACTACGTCTGCGTGCGCTGGGCGGACGTCGCCGCCGAGCCGGTGTCGTACCGGGCCCTGCACGAGGCGCTAATGAAGGGGAACTTCTCCGGCGACGCGCCCTTCCAGCTCGCTCTCGCGGCGTACGACGAGCGCCGTCTCGCCGGCGAGGTGAACGCCACAGCGCGGCGGGCGGCGGCGCTGCTGCTCACCGGGAAGCCCGTCTGCGTGGTGCGGGCCGGCCACCTGTCTTCGGAGCGGCGGCTGGACTTCCTGGACGCCGTGGCGGCGCTGCTCCCGTACGGGTTCCGCGCCACGCTGGCGGCCTCCACCTGGACCAACAGCGCCTCCCGGCACCGGATCCGGCTCTCCTTCTCCGAGGTGCCGCCCACCCGCGGGACGTGGGAACTGCCCTGGGAGGCCGGCGAGCCGGCGGAGTCGTACCCGGCGCAGGCGCTGTTGTACGAGAAGGAACTGGCCCGCTACAAGGGTGAAGACCTGCGTGAGCTGATGAGGTGGCTCGCCACCTTGACGGAGCCGCGCGACTTCGACGACCTGTCGCACCGCGCCGCGGCGTCCAGGCTGCTCAGAGAGCGAACGTCGGAGGCCGGGCAGCAGACCTCCGTCTCGGTGGAGGAGCTGCTGCGGCAGTGCCGTGAGAGCATCGCGAACGCCGACGCGCAGCGGCTCGGCGTCCTCAACGCGCAACTGGCGCAGCGGGCTCGCGCACGTGTGCCGGACCAGGACCGTAAGGCCTACCGCGCCTTCGTCAGGGCCAACCCCGTCCGCCCGCCGGAATGGCCGGCCGGTGCCGTCGCCGTGCCTACCTTCTTCGAGCACCTGCTCGGGCTGCTGTACGCGGCGCCCATGCGCGCGGTCGACGTCGAGGAGATGCTGTTCGACCTGGGGCCTGAGCCCGACCTGCCGCCGGCGCTGCTGGCCACGATGGGCAGGATCCAGCCGCGCAGCGCCCCCTCGGGCCGGTTGCTCATCGCGAGCCTGCGGGGCCCCGAGCACCTGCAGAAGGTTCTCGACAGCATGTCGGAGGACGAGTTGTTTCACGTCGCCGTCGAGTCCCGCAACCGCAAGGTGCTGAACGTCGTCATCGCCGAGGCGGACCGCCGCGCCCTGTCCACGGATCCGCGCGGCATGGAGGCCGTCAAGTACGCGCTGACGCGACACTGCTACCTCATCGAGACGATCAGCTCCATCTGCGCCGCCGAGGAGAGCATCCTCGCTCTCCGATACCTGCTCTGGGTGAGCCATCGCCGGCAGCTCACCTCGGCCGACATAGAAGAGATCCTCCTGAACCTGGACCACCCTCCCCGGACCTTCCTGCTCGCGATGGTGGCGGAGTGCGCACCGGGGACGGCCTCGACCCTGCTGCGCGGGGCGGCGGCCGGCGCGGTGCGGGAGCTGGGCCTGACCGGTACGCGCGTGGCCAACGGCGTCACTGCCGGCCTCGATCGGATGACCGCCCCCGAGGACGACGGCAGGGAGAGGTGGTACCGCCGGCGTGCGTCTCGCCTCCTTGGGAAGGTCCTCGTCGGCATGTCGATCGTTCTCGGCATCGCGGCGGCCCTCGCCCTGTGGTTGCGGCTTTGACCTGGCCGGGTCAGTCCCGTGTGACCGACACGTTCCCGAAAGCCGAGCGACCCGCGAGTCCTTTCAGGACTTCGTCCTCTCCACACCCGTGGGGGAGCCGCCGGCATGGGTGCCCGAGTCGGAAGGGAGAGTGGGCGGCGGATCTGAAGATCTGGCGGACGTCGCTGGCCGGGTCGCGGCCGAGACCCAGCACGACCTGGCCGCGGGCCACCGCAGCCGCCACGCGGGCAAGACCTATTAGCTGGGGGGCGTGGAGGCGGTCGGAGGCCAGGACATCGCCGAGGCGTTGAGCATTGCGCTGGACCGACAGATCGACTACCAGCCGATCTCGCTCTCCGTCTCGCGTGAGGCGCTGGCCGGCAGCGGCCTGGAGCCCTACCAGATCACACACACGCTTTCGCTGTTCTCCAACCTCATGGCCGGATACCTGGTGACCCGCGGCACCGACCTGACGACGCTCCTGCAGGCCGAGCCCCGCCCCGTGCGAGACCAGATCGCCGAGGTCGTCAAGGCGGGTGGATTCTGGTCGAAGTCTGTAGATTCCCGTCCTCTTGCCAACAGGTCCTGATATCGGCCTGGGAAGGCGGGCTCACTCTCCCCGATCAGTTGTACGGGTCGTACCTGCGCTGCTGGTGTTCTCTGGGCTCGTACCCGCGCTGGTCGTACCTGCGCTGCTGGTGCTCTTGGGGCTCGTATCCGCGTTGGTCGTACCCGCGGGGCTGCTCGTACGGGTACGGCTCCGGATCCGGCACCTCCTCGATGGCCGCGCGCCCGATCGACGTCAGCAGCGAGAAGATGGCGACGCCGACGATGAGGTTGATCACGGCCGTGATGACCTGCTGGATGAGGTCGGCGGTGTACATGAAGGGCAGGATCGTGATGATGACGGCGAAGAGCCCGGCGATCCAGGCGAAGAACCTGGTCGGCTCCGGCGCCGAGAGCATGAGGACGTAGAGCAGCAACGTGGCGACGAGCGCGGCGACAGCGGCCGAGATCGCGTATCCCGTGATCGTCGCGCTGCCGTACGCGGAGACCCCGCTGGGAGTGAGCGCGCGGATGCCCAGGAGCCGACTGCTGATCATGGTTCCGACCACCACGATCAGTGCGGCCACCACGGCGGCGGCCACGCCACCGCCCCACACTCGCGCCGGGTTGACCCTCGGCCGGGCCGCCCCTGGGCGGTGATCGTGGCGATTATGGGGGGGATAGGACATGCGAATCACCTTTGTCGCGAATGCTGATCAAGCATTGACAGAAACCCTACATGCGCCGTCAAGACCGGAAGGGGCCGGTCGCGCGTGAGGCGTCGGTGCCTGGTGGCGGCTTGGATGATTTCGGGCTGGCTGCTTTCGCGCCTGTCGGTCAAAGAATCTACGACGCCCGCACCGACACGACCGGGCGCCAAGCTCGGGTCGTCGGGTGGCAGGCAGTGGTCGGGAGGCAGCGGTGTCATCTTCTGGACGCAGGGCGGCGGAGTACGGGTGGTGAACCTGGCAGCCGTTCCTCAACGCAGCCGGCCGGGCCTCGCCGTGGAGAGCGTATGCCAGTGGATGACCTCCCGTTCGAAGACGTCGTCGGGGTGGCAGGGGCGTTCGCGGTGTGGCGTCCTTGAACGGTGCTTGACATGATCAACTACCATTCTTGACCACATGTCGACGCTTGTGTGCAGAAGTTGCGCGCCGACGTGCCTGGATCTAGTAGTTGCGGAGTGATCAAGTGAAGAAGTGCAAGACGGGAACGAGCATCGTCCTCACGGTTGCCGCGGCCGTGAGCGCCCTGCAGTTCGCCGCTCTGACACCGGCCTACGCGTCGCCCACTCCGGCGGCGGCCGCGTCCCCGGCGGCCGTGAAGAGCGACGCCGCCGCGCCTCTCGCCTACAAGGTCGCCGTCCAGACGCAGTACCAGCAGACGAACTACTACTGCGTGCCCGCGTCCTCGTCGATGAGCCTGTCGACCTTCGGGGTCAAGGTCGGCCAGCCGACCCTTGCCAAGCAGATGAAGACCACGAAGAGCGGCACCGACGGCAGAAACGCCACTCCGGTGCTCAACGCCTACGTGAAGTCGCGCGGTTATGCGTACACGGTGGTCACCGACGTCAATGGCAACCCCGCGGTGCTCATGAACCGGGTGGCGCAGAACGTCGGCGGCCTGCACCGGGCTCCGACCCTCGCCGTGTGGATGGAGCGGCTGCCCTGGAACAAGGGCAAGGTCAAGGGGGCCAGGGTCGGTCACGCGGTGATCGCCTACGGCTATGACCGGCTCAAGGGCACGATCACCGTGTTCGACCCGTGGAGGCCGACGGGCGGCGTCCACACCGTCTCCGCCGGCGTCCTGGCCGGCACCCTCCAGGAGGGCGGCGGCATGCGCTACATCTCCAAGCTCTGACACATCGGCAGCGCCGCGGGGAGGTCGGGCGGGGCCCGCGCGGCATCCCCGAAGTCGGGGGTACGTCCATGCTGACGGACGAGCAGGGGCCGTCACAGGAGCGCGAGGAGCAGGGGCACCAGGGCGAGGTTCATGATCGTGTGGATGGCGACGACCACCCAGATGTTGCGGTAACGGGACCACAGGTAGCCGAGCATCAGGCCGAACACGCCCTGGAAGGCCACGATCGTGGCGAGGCCGAGCAAGGGAGCGTCGGAGGTCATGCGGGAGGAGTGCATCAGCGCGAACAGCAGCGACGAGGCCATGATCGCCGGCCACCTGCCGTACAGCGCCTCCAGCCTGGTCTGCAGCCAGGCCCGGTAGAACACCTCCTCCAGCACGCTCGCGGTCAGCAGCGTGACGAGCGAGCCCACGACGAGGCTGACCGGATCGGGCAGCTGCTGGGTCAGCGGCACCGCGAGCGGTCCCACCTGCGAGAGGAGGAACCAGGCGAGGATCGCGGGCAGCGGCGCCAGCCAGGTGACCGGTGCCGGGATCGCCCTGGCCTTCGGGCCGTCCCCCCTGATCAGCCGCATCGCGACCAGCGGGACCACCAGCAGGAGCAGGACCTTGACCAGCGGATAGACCAGGCCCAGGCTCCGCGCCGCCGGAGCCACGAGCGCGATGAGCAGAGCCGCCCCCACCAGCACCCAAGCCTCGCTGCGCAGCCGGGATCCGGGCAGGCCGGCCAGGGGTGCTGGTGGCTCCGCCTTCGGGCCGACCAGGCGGGCCGCCACGATCGCGGTGAGCGGCGGCAGCAGCGCCGCCCAGAGGGAGATCCTGGACGCGCCGGGGTCCGACGAAGCGGAGATCGCGGTGTTGCCGGTGGCCAGGAGCCAGGCGTAGGCGAGCACGAACACCGCCAGACCCGCCCCCGTGAAGACGAGGCGGGGCAGCGCTTTGCGGGTTTCGGTGGCGACCATGGCAGAACGCTACGGGCGGCCCGATCACCAGGACATCGACCCGGGGATAGAAGCGGACATGACCGAAGTCATGATGTCGCTGGAAGGGCTGACCTGGCGGCCGTGCCGTGCCGGTGGCGCGTCCCTGATCCGCGATGTCCTGCTGTTTTGGGTGGCGATCTCGCAGTATTAGATAAATCGTCACTCTCGTCACATCTTGCACGAATACCTTGGTGCGCATCTCTGGTTTCCGTATCCGTAAGGAGATGCGATGTTCCGTCGAGCCCTGGGCGCCCTGGTCGCCGCGGGAGCGATGCTGCTGGTGGCCACCCCCGCCACGGCCGCCACCGGTGCCGAGCCGCTGTCTCGTGCCCACGCCCACAACGACTACGAGCACTCGCGCCCGCTTCTCGACGCTCTCGACCACGGATTCAACAGTGTCGAGGCCGACGTCTACCTGGTGGACGGTGAGCTGCGCGTCGGGCACGACCCGGAGGACCTGCGGCCGGGCCGCACGCTCCAGTCGCTCTACCTCGACCCGCTGGCCCAGCGCGTCCGCGACGGCCATGGGCGGGTCTTCCCGCGCAGCCGCCAGCAGCTTCAGCTCCTGGTCGACATCAAGAACAACGGCGCCGCGACCTACACCGAGATCGACCGGGTGCTGGGCGCGTACCGGAAGATGCTCACCACCTACCACAAGGGCAAGGTGAAGGCCGGGGCGGTGACGGTGGTCATCAGCGGTGACCGCCCGCGCGACCTCATGGCCGCCCAGGAGGAGCGGTACGCCTTCTACGACGGCCGCATGTCGGACCTGGGACAGGGCGGCGCGTCCCTGGTCTCCCTGATCAGCGACAACTGGACGAACGTCTTCACCTGGAGGGGGGAGGGCGAGATGCCGGCCGCGGAGCGGACCAAGCTCCGCCAGATCGTGGCGACCGCGCACGGTGACGGCCAGAAGGTGCGGTTCTGGGCGACGCCCGACGCCGCCGGCCCGGCCCGCGACGCGATCTGGCGCGAGCTCGTCGCGGCGGACGTCGACTACCTCAACACCGACGACCTGGCGGGTCTCGAGCAGTTCCTGCGCGAGCACGACGCCAACAGCGCCGCGGCCTGACCCCGCGACGCGGGCCGTCACCCCGGGGACCCTTGGTCGCGAGCCCTCACGGGCTCGCTGCCTCGGGTCCCTTTCTGCTTGGTACGAAGAAGGGCGCATTCAACAGATTCGCCGCCTGGTCCGTCTGTGGTGTGACCGACCAAGGGAAGGCGTGAGGAAGTGGATGACGACTCCCGCTTCGCGGAGTTCATCGCGGAACGGGCCGACGCGCTGCTGCGCTACGGCTACGTGCTCAGCGGTAACCCGCACGACGCGGCCGATCTCACCCAGGAGGCCCTGATCCGGTTGCATCGGGCCTGGCCGAGGGTCCGCAGGAAGCACGACCCGGAGAGCTACACCCGGATGATCATGGCGCGGCTGCACATCAGCACCTGGCGGCGGCGCCGGCGCGAGCGGCTCGCCTGGGACGTGCCGGAGCGGTCGCGGCTCGACCTGCTGCCCTCCGACTCCGAGCAGGGGCTCTGGCAGGCGCTGGAGGGCCTGCCGCGCAAGCAGCGGGCCGTGCTCGTCCTGCGCTACTACGAGGACCTGGCCGATGCGGAGATCGCCGAGGTGCTCGGCATCTCGCGGGGAACGGTCCGCAGCCACGCCTCGCTCGGCCTGAGCAAGCTCCGCTCCGCCGTATCCGATCCCGCAACCGCCCACGGGAGGACCTCATGAACCACGAGCTGGAGGCCCGGCTCCGCGACACGCTCGGCCACGCCTCGGAGCACGCGCCGCCCGCGCCCGGCGACCTGTCCGGGCTGGTGATGAGCCGGTCCCGGCGGCGCAGGGCCAGGACGCACGCGCTGATCGCGGGGCTCGCCGTCGTGGCGGTGGCCGTCCCTGCCGCCCTGACGACGGTCGGCGGACAGGGCGAGGTGAGCACCGGGACCGTCGTCAACGAGCGCCGCGACATCTTCGCGAAGGTCATGGAGGGTAAGACGCTCCTCGGTGACCGGCTGCCCGTCGACGACCCATCGACGGGCAGGCCCACGCTGCTCTGGCTGGCCAGGGCGACGGACACCAAGGGCGACACCGGCACGGTGTTCTGCGAGGCCGTCTCCGAGCGCGGCGGGCAGTGGGCCTCCTGCGGCAGCGTGATCGACGACGAGGCGCAGGCCACGTTCCAGGGCTCGACCGAGGGGTGGCCGGCCTCCGGCGACGTCCTGTATTTCGGAGCCTCGCGCGACCAGGTCGCCGCCGTGTCGGCCGTGGCCGAGGACGGCGCCAGAATCCCCGGCAAGGTCCAGCGCCCCGGCGACGCTCCCCGGAAGATCTGGACCGTGTCGGCGCCGTCGAAGACCGAGGTGACGGCCTTCGAGTTCACCGACGCCGGCGGCAAGGTGCTCGCCCGGGTGAAGAAGGAGGACGACTCCCCCGTCCCCGAGGCGACGGCCGAGCCGGTCGCCCCCACCATGAAGATGCCGGGAGGTCTCGTCGCGGGCATCTACGAGACCCCCGACAGGACGCTGATCTGGAAGCGCGACGGGAAGGCGATCGGAGTCCAGCTGGTCAGGGCGAAGGACCTGATGAAGGACCTGGGCGGCAAGAGCCGCCCGGTGGAGCTGGTCGCGGACCAAGGGAACTGGTTCGGCATCGCCGACAGCCGGACGGCCCGCGTCGCGCTGGTCTTCCCCGATGGGCGGAGCGCGACGGCCGAAACCCGGCCCGATCCGTGGCACATCGGCGTCACCCTGTTCTCCGGCACCCACGAGCGCGCGGGCGAGATCTACCTCGACGGCTTCCAGGTCGTCGGGTACGACCGGGTGGGCGTGGAGATCTGGCGCGAGGACCATCCGGCCGAGGAGCCGGCCTGGTCCGGCACGCGCTGACGGGAGCACGCCGCTTTGGAGCCCAGGTTGGCGGGGGTGTCGCGATTAGCGGCCTGTCGTGGGGGCAGCGGGATGGCGAGTCCGTTTCCCAATGATCCATGGAGGCATAGTGATCATTCTCGGTGTGATCCTGCTGTTGCTGGGGTGGCTGTTGAGCATCTCGATCCTCTACACGATCGGCGTCATCATCCTGATCATCGGCATCATCTTCTTCGTGCTGGGTGCGGTCGGACGCCCGGTCGGAGGCCGGCGCTACTGGTTCTGACGCGAGGGCCGTCCCCCGTGGCCGTCGGGTCGTGCGCTGAAAACGGTCTGCGCATAACCTGGACATAAACGGTGACCGATACCGCCGAGGCCCGCGTCGAGCACCTACCGGGCGAACTCGGCTCCCGTCCACTCCTGCAGGCCGGCGGTGGAGCGGGACAGGGGGACGGCGAAAGCAGAACATGGCCCTGCTAGATCCAGTGTTGAAATCCGCCCAGACGTCCAGCTTCATCGGACGCAGAGGTGAGGTGACCACGGCCCGGCGGTTGCTGTCACGGGCGAGGCTGCTGACTCTGACCGGGGCCGGTGGGGTGGGCAAGACCCGGCTGGCGCTGCGCGTGGCAGAAAGCCTGAAGCCGGCGTTCTGCGACGGGGTCGAGGTCGTCGAACTCGCCGCCCTGGAGGACGGTGAGCTGCTGGAGCCCACCGTCGCGGCGGCGCTGGGGGTGCGCGACGCGGGACCGGCCCCGATGGCCGTGCTCGTCGACTATCTGGCGGACAAGCGGATGCTGCTCGTGCTGGACAACTGCGAGCACCTGCTGCCGGACTGCGTCCGCCTGGTCGACCTGCTGCTGCGTGGCGCCGTCCGGCTGCGCATCCTGGCCACCAGCAGGCAGACGCTCGGGGTGGCGGGCGAGCAGGTGCTGGTGGTGCCGTCGCTGTCGGTGCCGGACCTCGGCGGCACGGTGCGCGACATCGTCAGGAGCGAGGCCGTCCGCATGTTCGCGGACCGGGGGTCGAGGGTGCGGCCGGGGTTCGCCGTGGACTCCGGCAGCGCTCCGGCGGTCGCCCGGCTCTGCCGCCGCCTGGGCGGAATCCCCCTGGCGATCGAGCTCGCGGCCGGACGGCTGCGCGCCATGCAGGTGGAGGAGCTGGCACGGGAGCTCGACCAGCGCTTCGCGGTGCTGGACGCGGGCTGGCGCGCCGCCACCCTGCCGCGCCACCAGACGTTGCGGGCCACCGTGGACTGGAGCTTCGGCCTGTGCACTCCGGCCGAGCAGCGGCTGTGGAGCCGGCTGTCGATGTTCGCAGGCGGCGTCGACGTGGACACGGCGGAAGACGTCTGCCACGGGGACGACATCGCCCGCGAGGACGTGTTCGACCTGCTTGCCGGGCTGGTGGACAAGTCCGTCCTGACCGTCGAGCGCCGGGACGACGGGATCCGCTACCACATGCTCGACAGCATCCGCATGTACGGCCGCGAGCGGCTCGCTGACGGCGGTGAGCAGGCGTTGCGGCGGCGCTTCAACGACCACTACCTGCGCCTGGTGGAGGAGCATCGGGTGGACCGGCTCATTCCCGAACAGCTGGCCTGCTACCAGGTGACGCAGGTGGAGCTGCCCAACATCCGCGTCGCGATGGAGCTGTGCCTGAGCAGGCCGGACGACGCGCCCATGTGCCTGCGGATGGCGTCGGCGATGTGGGCCTACTGGAAGCTCGCCGGCTCCCTCGCCGAGGGGCGGCACTGGCTGGAACGCGGGCTGGAACTGGTCTCGCCGGACGACCCCGCCCGGAGGACCGCACTGTGGGTCGCCGGCATGCTCGCAGTCTGTCAGGGCGATCTCGCCGCGACGGTGCCGAAACTGGAGGAAAGTCTCCTGCTCGCGCGGCAGGCGGGAGACGAGCAGACCCGGGCGTTCGCTACGCAGGTCTCCGGCATGGCCGCCTTCTCGGCCGGTGACATCCGGCGCGGCATGGCGCTGATGGAGGAGGCACGTGCCGGCCATCGGGCTCGCGGCGACCTCAGCGCGGTCGGTATCAACATGTTCTACGACGCCACCTACAGCGCGGACGAGAACCCCGATCGGGCCGCGGAACTGGCCCAGGCGTTCCTGACGATGTGCGACGAGTGTCAAGCGCTGGTCTCGCGGGGGTACGCGCTGTTCGCCGTCGGCATCACCGCTTGGCACCAGGGGCAGCCGCACAGGGCGGAGGCCATGATGAAGGAGGCGGCGGCGTTCAGAAGCGCGATCAACGACCGGTGGGGCCTCACGGAGTGCGTCGAGGTCCTCGCCTGGATCGCATGCTCGTACGGGCAGTACGAACGCGCCGCCCGCATGCTGGGCGTGGCTCACTCGCTCTGGCAGGCGATGGGCGTCTCACCGACCCTGTTGTGGCATCACGTGCGCGCCCACGAGATCTGCGCCGCGCAGGCGCGCCAGAGCCTGGGAGGGCGGGCGTACGCGGCGGCGTTCCGCAGCGGCGAGCGACTCGGCCTGGACCGCGCCGTCCCCTACGTGGTCGAGGGCTGAGTTTCGACGAGCCCGGCCAGACGCCCTGACAGCCCGGTCGGCTCGGCGGCCCGAAGGTTGGTGAGCGGCCGCGAGGCGCCTGACGTATCACCCCGGACGCGCTGGCGGCCGCACTGGGCGCGGGAGGACCTGGCTAGTGTGTCCCCCGATGGACGGCGGACAGGTGATCGGCGGGTACGCGCTGCGGCGCGTGCTCGGCCGTGGCGGCATGGGCGAGGTGCACCTCGCCACCACCCCCACCGGCGGGCTGGCCGCGGTCAAGGTCATCCACCCGCACCTGGCCCGCGATCCGGCGTTCCGCAGGCGGTTCGACCGGGAGGTCGCCGCGGCCCGCAGGGTGGCGCGGTTCTGCACCGCCCCCGTGCTGGACGCCGGCATCGACGGCGACATCGCCTACCTGGTCACCGAGTACGTGAAGGGGCCCGACCTGGGGCAGGCCGTCCGGGAGCAGGGGGCGTTCTCCGGGGCGAACCTGGAGGCGCTGGCGGTGGGCGTGGCGACCGCGCTGAGCGCCATCCACGGGGCCGGTGTGATCCACCGCGACCTGAAGCCGTCCAACGTGCTGCTGTCGCCACTCGGGCCGCGCGTGATCGACTTCGGTATCGCGCAGCTCGTCGGGGCCGACAGCCAGGCGAGCCAGGCCGTCCTGGGCACGCCCGCCTTCATGGCCCCGGAACAGGTGCGCGGCGAGCCGCTCACGCCCGCCACCGACGTCTACGCCTGGGGCGGGCTGATCGCGTTCGCGGGCACCGGGCGGCTGCCGTTCGGCGGCGGTGCCCCAGCAGAGGTGCTGTACCGCATCGTCAACGAGGGCCCGATGCTGGACGGCCTCGACCATGCCATGCGGGACGTCGTGGAACGCGCGATGGCCAAGGACCCGGCGCTGCGGCCCACGCCCCAGCGGCTCCTCGCCGACCTGGTCGGCGGCACCCCCGTCACCCCGGCCGCCGCCACCCAGGTCGTCGAGCGCACCTGGACGGACATCCCGGTTCCCCCGCGCCCCGCCGCGCAGGCCACCCGCCGGGAGCCGCCAGGGAACGCCGCCGACCCGTCACGGGCCGCGGGGGCGGGCGGTGCGAGCCGGACGGGACGGAAGCGGTGGCCGTGGGTGGCCGGGGCCGTCGCGGTGGTGGCCGTGGCAGCGGCGGCGGCGGTCGCCGTCCCCCTGCTCGGCAGCGAGGCGTGGCCGTACGAGGCGGACTTCGGCGACTCCTGGGAGCTGGGCTCCTCCGACGGCGGGAGCGCCCAGCAGCGGGGGTCCGGCTACGTGCTGACCGTCAACGCGGGGTGGCGGCTGTGGAAGTCCGCGCCGAGGCGCGAGCCCGCCGGCGGGGTGGTGATCAGCGCTCGGGCACGGGTCGAACAGGGCACCGGTGAGTTCGGCGTCTGGTGCCACGGCTCGTCCGGCTCCGGTGACCGCTACGAGTTCGCGGTGCGCGGGGACGAGGTCGCCATCCTCAAGCGCCGCACTGGCGGCCAGCCCACCCCGTTGGACGGCCCGAAACCCGCGAAACCGGCAGCTGCCACCCGGATCGTGGCCGAATGCGCTCAGACCGGCACCAAGGCCACCCTCCGCATGTGGCTCGACGAACGGCTGGTCGCCGAGGCCACCGACACCGACGCCCCCTACGGGCCGGGCGAGGCGGGCGTCCACGCGGCCCCCCGGAGCTCGGGAGCCAGGGAGCCGCTACGCGTGCGCTTCGACTCGTTCGCGCTCAAACCCGCGAGCGCCGGGTGAGGTTCCGGCTGCTGGGGCCGCTGCACGTCCAGGACGGCCAGGTGCCGGGCCCGGCGAAGCACCGTGCCCTGCTGGCCGCCCTGCTGCTCTCGCCCGGACGGGTGGTGCCGATCGAGCGGCTGATGACGGTGCTGTGGGACGACCGCCCGCCCGCCTCGGCGGAGCCGGTGCTCAGGGTGTACGTCAGCGCGCTGCGCAAGCTCGTGGACGGCATCCGGACGAGCCCCGGCGGCTACCTGCTGGCGATCGACCCCGACGAGGTGGACTGCCACCGCTTCGAACGGCTGGTCGCCGAGGCCAGGCGGGCGAGGGACGCGGGCCGAGCGGCCGAGGCCGTCGCCTTCTACCGGGACGCGCTGGGCCTGTGGAGGGGGGCCGCCCTGGCCGGCGTCGAGTCCGCCCGGCTGCGCCGCGCGCACGCCGTCCCCCTGGAAGAGCTGCGCCTGGCCGCCCTGGAGGAACGCGTCGAGCTGGACCTGCGCCTGGGCAGGAGTGGCGAGGTGATCGGCGAGCTCCGTGCGCTGGTGGCGGCGTATCCGCTGCGCGAGCGGGCCTGGGCGCACCTCGTCACCGCGCTGGACCTTTCCGGGCGCAGGTCCGACGCGCTCGCCGCCTACCAGGACGCCCGGCGGACGCTGGTGGAGGAGCTGGGCCTGGAGCCGGGTGCCGAACTGCGCGAAGCTCACCAGCGCGTGCTGGACGCCGACGCCGCGCCGCCGGCGTCCCAGAAGTCTCCGCCCAACGAGACGCCCCCGGACATCTCCGACTTCACCGGCCGCACCGACGTCCTCGCCTGGCTGACCCGCGCAGCAGCCGGAGACGACCGGGGCAGCCCGCCGCCGCGGGGTGAGGCGCCGGTACATCTGGTCGTGCACGGGCCGCCCGGGTGCGGGAAGTCGGCGGTCGCCGTGCGGGCCGCCGGCCTGATCGAGCTGCCCGACGGGCGGCTCTACGCCTCGCTGGGGGCGCGGTCGCCGGGGGCGGCGCTGGAGGATCTGCTGCGGTCGCTGGGGTGCCCGGACGGCGCGGTCCCGGCGACGCTGGATGAGCGGGTCCGGGTGTATCGGGGGCTGACGTCCCGTAGGCGGCTGCTCGTGGTGCTGGACGATGCCGCTGATGAGGCGCAGGTGCGTCCGCTGCTGCCGACCGGGCCGGGGAGCGTGACGATCGTGACGAGCCGGTCGCCGCTGGCCGGGTTGGAGGCGGCGAGGGCGTACGAGCTGGGCGTGCTGGAGCCGGACGAGGCCCTCGGCATGCTCGCCGCGGTGGCGGGGCGGGAACGGGTGCAGGCCGAGCCCGAGGCGGCCCGTACCC